>CAYVDX010000017.1:0-14197 GCA_964450485.1 uncultured Calditrichaceae bacterium | reverse complement strand
AATTGAAGATTGAAAAATGAAAAATTTACCATCCCCTGGCGGGGAAATTTCAGCCCGGATGACTCATGCTAACGAACGATTAAAATTTTTCCCGATTTTGATTTTTCGCTCGATTGGACGCGATAAATATAAACGCCGGTACCCACAGGCTTGCCCTGGAACGTTGTTAAATTCCAAAACGCGATCTTTCCGGTACGCGATGGTTCCACAGAGGCGACGCGTACACCATTCCCGGTAAAAATTTCAATAACGGCATTTTCCGGCAGGTTGATAAACGTTACCTGGGCAGCCTCCCGCCCCGGTTTGATGACATTGGGATAGGCTAATATTTCGTCTGTATCGAGGGCATTTGCGCTTCGCAGCAGCACCTCATAATCCATCAGTGAATCGCCGTTCTCGCTCCAGTTCCCGCTGATCACGGCTTCAAAAAGATCGTCTTCCGGTGAATTAAAAAAGGTTTCGCTAAAAACATTTGCCGGGAATTCCTGAATATGCGGTTGGGCAAAGGAGAAGTTGACGCCGCTCCAATCAATCGCTGCGTTTGCCGGGGAAAGCGCAATGGATATGCCCTCCGCGACGGCCACCACCGGAATTTTTAGCAGCAAAAACGACAGCGGCGGAAGTTCATCCTCATAAACCGTTTGGCTGGCGACGCTGTTTAACAAAATATCATCGGCTGCTTCGAGGTTGGGATCGGGATAGTTTGCGGCTTCTTTAAAAAGTGTGCCGGGCAAGCTATTGGCGCCGCTAAAAAACATCCACGAAGCCAGCCGCGATAATTCAAAACTAAAGCTCGATTCCTTTCGCTGAAAAACCGCCTCCATTGCCGGAAGGCTTGGGCGATTAACGATTTCTTCCCAAATTTCCCGGGTGATGGTTTTGCCATGTATATCGCCTAACATGATGTAGAAAATGACATCGCCGTAAAGCACGCCGCTATCGCCCCAATTGCGATCCGTGCGGCGGTAAAAACTGCGTAAATATTGGTAATAATCATTCACCTGGTTGGCGACCACTTCTTCCATGTATGTTGCCGATCCCTCGATAAAACGCAAATCGACGATGTCGCTGAGTGTGTTGTCGCTGGACGACCAAAAGCGATAACCCAATTGCAGGGCGTGATTAAATTCATGCGCCGCGGTAACGGCAATGGCCATGCTGTCGCGCACCATTGGATCGCCGTTGGCCGCCGGGTAATCGACAAAGCTGAAGTCCGTGTTAAATTCGATGTCGCTGGTGAAATTCAGCCCCGGCAAAGCCGAAATATCATTCGTTCCGAAAAACAGGGTACTTCCGTACAAACTATTACTTAGCTTTCGGCAGGTCACCGAATAGGTTGACTTGGGCTGGCCGTTTTGATCCGGCGGCGGCCGGAATCCCAGGCTGTCGATTTCCACTTCCCAGGCGCGATCAAACGATTTTGCTACGAATTCCAGGTAATCGGGCGTGCCGTTATTATCGCGGTCATAGGTGGGAATCGCGTCAAATCCGCTGGTCTGGTATTCAATAATAAATCGTCCCGAGGGACTCACAAACGTGTCGGTTGTTTTATTCAATCGCCCGGCGCGATATGCATCCATGATTCGTCGGGTTGCCTCCGGGTCTTTTGCGTACGCTTCCGCCAAAATGGGCAAACCACATTTGTGGGGAATACCGTCCACGGAAGTCTGTAAATTCAATTTACTTTGCAACGCCGCCAACCAATGCTGCCGCGCAAACCCAACGCTTGACGAAAGCAACAAGCCTATGATCAAAAACAACAATAAATTACCTGTTTTTCCCTTCATCCCTTGTCCTTGTTTCTCGATTTTCATTCTTCAATTGTCAATCTTCACTTTTTGGAATCTTTAAAGATTTCATCCCGATTTACAGCCTGGAGGGGAGTGCGGTTATCGGGACAATCTTCATTATCTTTCTTTCCGCTTTGATTTAAACACAATCGTCACCGGCGCGCCTTTGAACCCCCAAAAATTGCGAATCTGGCGTTCCAGAAAACGGCGATAGTTTATCGGTATCAACTCCGGGCGATTGCCAAAAAAACCAAACACCGGCGCAGCCGTTTTTAGCTGGGTGATGTAATTTATTTTGATTTCCTTTCCGCGCACTGCCGGCGGACTATTTTCTTGTATGATCGGCAGCAATACTTTGTTCAAGTCGCTGGTGCGAATTTTTTTGTGATATTCTTCGTGAACAACTGTCGCTAAATCCAGCAGTTTATAAAGCCGCTGTTTTTGCAGCACGGAGGTAAAAATGATCGGAATATATTGATTCTCGCCCAATTTTTCCCGTAAATCCAACTCCCATTCGCGCACGGTTTTATGATCTTTCTCGATGAGATCCCATTTATTTACCGCAATCACCGCGGCTTTTTTCGCCTGGGCGACATCGGAAACAACATGCATGTCCTGCCGGGTGACGCCCTTTGAGGCGTCGATGAAACAAAGCACGACATCCGCGCGCCGAAGGCTGCGCATGGTGCGTAGCTGGCTGTAAAATAAAACATTTTCCCGCACCTTGGCGCGCCGTTTCAGTCCGGCGGTGTCAATCAGTAAATAGTTGCGTTTTTTGTATTTAAGCGGTGTATCAATCGGGTCGCGCGTGGTGCCTGGAACCGGCGTGACAATCACGCGATCCTTGCCGAGCAGCGTATTCACAAAAGATGATTTTCCAACATTCTCTTTTCCGATGACCGCTAATTTTATAGCATCGTCATCCGGCGGCTCCGCTTGAGCGTTATCAAAATTCGCCGCCAGAATATCCAGCATATCGCCAATGCCGCGGCCCTGGGTTGCCGAGACCATCAGCGGATCGCCCAATCCCAGGCGATAGAAGGCGTACCCCTCGCTCTCACGGGCGTCGGTATCCACCTTGTTCACCAACAGCAATACCGGTCGATCGGCACGCTGAAGCTTCTCGGCAATTTGCTCATCAATATCGGTGATGCCGGTGGTTAAATCGACCATGAACAGAATGATATCCGATTCGTCAATGGCAATTTCCACCTGTTCACGCACCGCGGTATAGAAAAGCTCGTCCGAGGCCGGCATATATCCGCCGGTGTCCACCAGCATAAAGCTTTTCCCGTTCCAGTCGCTGATGGCGTAGTGGCGATCCCGCGTGACCCCGGGCTGGTTGTGCACAATGGCGTCGCGCTTCTTCAAAAGGCGATTAAAAAAGGTTGATTTGCCGACATTTGGCCGGCCAACGATGGTAACGATCGGTTGCTTCATTTGTTTAAATTTATAACTTTCTTCGTTTGCGGGTTATAAGCTTAACCCGCTTGCCTTATATTCTTTCCAGGCCTCGATTCTTACTTGTTCGAGAGCCTCATTATAATCAAAGTCTATATCTTTAAGATTTTCGCCAATCTTTTGTGTGTAATACTTTAACTTGAGAATCGCAAGCTGCTTTTCCAGGTATTTCTGAATAGATGGCAGGCCCATCGATTTGGCCATTCCATCATCGATCTCCATTCTAATGGTTGCCATGATTTCACCTCAATTTTACAGAATAATTTTCATAAAATTCAAAGTTACTCAAAACATTATTCCATGCCCAAAATCTGGCGTTGCATTCTACTCCGCCAAACTAAGCGCATTTTCGTGTTCCGCGATCACATCGAACAACGCCGCGAAGCTGCCGGGAAACACAATCACTTTTTTGCCTAACTTTTCCTGCAATGCCGAAAGCGTCCAATCATCTAAAAACAGCCCGTCATCATTCACGCATTGCGGCGGCAAAACAATGTAATCGCCGGTGCGCTGTTCGTGCAATTGATTGTAAATATCCTGTCCCGTCAGCAGCCCGGAAACGGTGATCGTCGGCCCGTAAAAATGATTAACAATCGGGTGCAATTTAAAAAACATGCCGGAAACCCGGTTCAATTTTCGCATAAAATAAGTCTTCAGAACATCTGCACCCAGCTTGCCGGTCGCCAGGCTCAGGCTCAACGGGCGATTGGCCGGGTTTCGCAACCCCGGCCGCTCTTTTTCAAAACGATCCATCAAATCGCGGGTCAGTCCCACCCCGTTTTCTAACTGGTAAAAATTCTCGTAGTACTCATTTTCCGGGATGGGCGTGCCGGTTCGGATGTAAAATTCATCCGAAAGATAAACAAACGAACTGCCCAATTCCGACTTGAGTTTTTGGCGACGCACATCCGTTTCTGCAATCGCCCGCAGGGCATATTCATGCGTCACCGGTTTGAATTTGTAAAGATTTTTGCGATGCTGCGTCAATCCCACCGGCACAATCGCAATCGATTGGATCATGGGGAAATAAGCTTTCAGATCATCGATGGTTTTATCTAAATGCACGCCGTCGTTCAATTCCGGGCAGAGTACGATCTGGCAATTGAGTTCGATGCCGTTCGTTGTCAAATAATCGATTTTCTCAAACAAGTGGTCATCGAACTTGATGCCCAGCATCAGTTTACGCAACTCCGGGTCCGTGACATGCACTGAAATATACAGCGGCGTCAATCGCTGCTCCACGATGCGCGCCAAATCCGCCTGCGTGGCATTGGTCAGGGTCGTGTAATGCCCGTACAGAAAAGAAAACCGGTAATCTTCATCTTTAAAATACAAACTTTTGCGCAAGCCCTTGGGATTTTGATACACAAAGCAAAAAATGCAGGAATTCCCACAGGAGCGCAATTCCAAATCCTTCAGGGTGATTCCCAGATCGTCGTCATAATCCTTTTCGATGGCAAAAAGCACCTGTTCATCACCTTGCCGAACCAGCAGTTCAACATCTTCAGTGGTGATGTAAAACCGGTAATCCAGCGCATCGTTGATCGATTTACCATTCACCGACGCCACAAAATCGCCGGGCTTGACACCCAATTCCTCGGCAATGCTGCCCGATTGTATTTCTTGAATTTCAACCATTTTTAATCATGCGTTTTATGAAAATTTTGCTATCTTGCGTTTATTTTGCTTAACAAATCCGGCAAATACTTTAACTTCGTATAATACAAAGTTTTTAAGCGGATCGAAACGGGAGAATTATTATTCTTGGTTATGATTTTCGGGCGGCGTAATTTTAAAATGCGTTAAACGCTGGAGGTTTCTAAAACCTCCAGCGTTTTTAAAACACAAACGCTAAAAAAATGACATTTCTAAAAAAAACGAACTTTATTCTGGGCATTTACATCGCCGTGGCGATGATTGCCAGCATGGCGGAAGTGCTCAAGGGCGTCAAAGTTTTTGACGGGCAGCCGTACACCCGTTACAACAATTTCCTGATTTTCAAATACGCTTTTTCCAACCTGATTTCCGGGAAAGACCTCTACCAACTTTACCCGGATTTGTTTTTCGATTATTTCAAATACAGCCCCACTTTTGCGGCGTTGATGGCGCCATTTGCCATTCTGCCGAACGTGCCCGGCTACTTTGCCTGGAATTTATTAAACGCGCTGGCGGTTTTTTTCGCGATAAAAACATTTCCGGCGGATCACGACGATAAACGCGCTTTTATGCTCTATTTTGTTTTATTAGCGCTGCTGACGAACCTGCAAAACGCCCAGAGCAACGGCATCATGGCTGCGCTAATCATCTTTTCGTTCAATTTTTTTGAAAAACGCCGGGTATTTTGGGCGGCGTTGTGTATCATGCTGTCCTTTTATCTCAAAATTTTTGGCGTTGCCGCGGCGGTGCTGTTTCTGCTCTATCCCGATAAGCTCAAATTTATCGCGGCAGCATTGTTTTGGGGGATTTTGTTAGGCATTCTGCCGCTGCTGATCATTTCTCCCGACCAACTGCTAACGCAATATCAAAGCTGGCTGCATCTTTTGCAAAGCGATCAATCCGTTTCTTACGGGATTTCCGTGATGGGCATTTTGCACAGTTGGCTTGGCGTTGCGCCAGACAAAATGCTGGTGCAAGCCATTGGGTTAATGCTGCTATTGCTCCCGTTGCCGCGCGTTTCTCAGTTCACGGAGCGAACTTTCCGGCAGTTTTTTTTAGCATCACTGCTGATTTGGGTGGTGATTTTTAATCACAAAGCCGAATCACCGACATTTATCATCGCGATGTGCGGGGCAGCGATCTGGTATTTTATGCAGCCGCGACGACCAGTTCATCTCGCTCTGCTGATTTTCGCATTTGTCCTCACCGCCCTTTCCCCGACGGATATTTTTCCCCGGTTTGTCCGAAAAATGTGGGTTTTGCCATTTAAACTCAAAGCCTTACCCTGCATTCTCATTTGGGCAAGACTGACCTACCAGCTTCTGACTGAAAGATTCAACGGACTCACTCCGGCAAGGGATCGATGACTCACAAAAAGTTTGTGGGACATCATTAAAAAAGTTATATTAAAACCGCCGGAAAAATCTTGATTAAACAAAAGCAACTTCTGCGCTTGACCGCAGAGGGTTGAAACGGTAATTAACTTGCTGGAGGAAATTATGGAAGGCGCCCTTTCGCCAACGCACGAAAACCGGGATGTTCTGCAATCGCAATTAAATCAAATGGCGCAAACAGCCGGGACGATGAGCGCCTGGCTGCGTTTTTTAGGCATTATTTCCGTGTTGAGCGGCGCGCTTTCCGCCCTGACGATTGTCGGGCTGGTTTTCGCCTGGCTGCCCATTTGGCTGGGCGTGCTGCTTTTTCAAGCCGGCGATCGGGCTTCCCGGGCGAATCTAACAAAGGATCCGGCCGCGCTCATCCAACTGCTTGACAAGCTGAAATTGTATTTTATCCTCTCGGCGGCAGCAATAATCGTCGCTCTGGCTTTTGCCTTCACAGCCGCCTTTTTTGCCGGGGCAATCTTAACCCGGATGACGGATTACCTGCCCATGTTTGATCAAATTCCGTAAACCCATCATTATTTAAGCAAAAGGCGGACGGCAGCCCGGTAATCCATGAAACGTATTTATCTCTGCAAAACCGACGACATCAAGCGCAATTGCTCGCGCCGCTTTGACTTAGCGGACGGCATGTCAGTCGTTGTTTTTCACACAAAAACCGGTTTTTTTGCCGTGAAAAACCACTGTCCTCATGCCGGCGGAACGCTTGAGGACGGCGAGGTTAAAAAGAATGTGCTGATGTGCATCTGGCACGGCTGGAAATTTAATTTAAAAACCGGGCGCTGCCTCGATCATCCCGAATCGGCGGTGCAAACATTCCCGCTCATCATTGAAAAAAAAAATATTTACATTGAAATTAGCGGCGCGGAATTTCACAAACAGGAGCTTAGCGCATGATCGTTCACCCGGATGTAGAAAAATATTTAAGGGACCTTTCCCCCGCGCCACATGCCGTGCTTTCGGAAATGCAAGCGGTGGGTGAGGCAAGAAATTTCCCCATTGTCGGCCCATTGGTTGGGCGGCTGTTGTTTACCCTGGTAAAATTCGGTCATGTGCACAATGTGCTGGAATGCGGCAGCGGCTTTGGGTACTCCGCATTGTGGATTGCCCTGGCTCTGACTGAAAACGGGCGAATCACCTGCATCGAATACGATGACAAAAACCTAACGCTTGCCAAAAAATTTTTTGAAAAAGCCGGGCTATCGCACAAAGCTACTTTTATTCAAGGCGATGCAATGAAAATCGTCCCAAATCTAACAGACACTTACGACGTGATTTTGAATGATATTGATAAGCCGCAATATCCGAAAATATTGCCCTTGCTGCAAAATCGTTTGCGGGTTGGCGGCATGTTAATTACCGACAATGTCCTCTGGCAGGGAAAAGTTACAAAAGCAGCCGAAGACAAGGAAACGCGCGCCATTCAAAATTTCAATCGCCAATTGCTGGCAGCCGATCATTTGTGGAACGCCTTTTTGCCGCTGCGGGACGGTCTTTCGCTAAGCATGAAATTACGCGGATAAATGTCGATAAATTTTGAAGATACTCCCCCTTTTTAACATGGCTAATGAACTTATCACTTCAGGCATCCCTTCGATTTGTCGATAACAGGAATGTAGTAAATAGACGGTACATTGCTCAAGGAAGAGTTTGATGTCATTGAACGATCAGTTGTCAAAAGCAAATCCGAATCGAATTCTCGAATACGTGTTGGAGCACTATTTTCGTATTCATGTGCCCGCTAAAAAAGCCGCGCGCTTTGACAATGTTCATGAGCAAAACCTTACATCCCGCCAGCATTTTGCCAAAATTTATCATTACCCGGATGTCATTGAGCAATTAGCAGATGACCCAAATCCCACGGTTCGAAGCATCGCCCGGCAAAATCCGTATTGGCGTTTATTAGGGCAGTTCAAGCCATTATTAACCCTGCCGCATGCGGATAAAATCAAATTTATCCAAAGCGAAGGGCTTCCAAGCCTACTCGTATTTATTGTTTTTGAGACCGATTTAAAGGTTTTAAAAGCACTCTTTGAAAATCCGAACATCTCGCTGCCCATGCTTCAATTGCTGCGTCGCTACCTCCAAAAGCGCGGCAAAGGCATTGAAGATCGCCTTTTAAACGGGTTGGTTAGCAGTGCGATTATGACCAAAAAAAACCGGTTGACCAAATTTTCCGAGATTGCTAAAGTTAAGGATATAAATGATTTACCCGGCACATTTATTCAATTGGAAAAGTATTTGTTCGACAAAGACGAGCAGGTGGTTAAAAATGCGATCAGTGTCATTGAAAAATTTGATTTTAATCAGCTATGGGCTTTTTTATTTGACGCAGAGGTAGAAACAAAAATTGGAAGACAACGGCTATGGCAAATTCTGGACATTTTGATCGAACATTATCAATACACGACCTCCGTGGAAGAAGACCTGGTTGAGTTTACTTATGAAACGCCGGTCAATCCTTTTACGAAAAAAGTTTTGCAGCGAAAGCTGGCGCTTTTGGAAAGTTGTGAGGAGAACTTGAGTCATTATGATAATTTTTATACGCTTGTTCTCGCACATCTTGACCTAAACAAGCAGATTCGTAAAAAGATCACACAAATAATCAGCATTGACGATTTGATCGCACTGCTTATGGACGCCGCATTTCCGGTCATGCGCGCTTCAAAAGCGTTAAGCATGTTGAGACGCCACCCTTTTCCGGGTGTTCGTAAACGGCTTGAGAGCATCTCGGCAATCCTGGCAAAACGGTCACACGCGCACCTAAAGAATCTCGAAATCACCATTAACGCATCCCTGGATGTCATCTTCGATTTTGGAAAATCGCTGCTTGCTGAATTTTCGCCACAAACGCTCAAAAGTTATAAGGAACTTGAATACGTTTACGAATTGATCAGCAATGTGTTAAATTTTCCCGGACAATATTTAATGAATGAAGGCTACTCGTTTGAGGATGATGCGGACATTTACAAACAAGAATATGACAAAATATATTCATTATGGAAAGCGACGATCGGACAATATCTTGGGCGATTTAAGGAGCTTGACAGGATTTTGCAACACAACTGGGTCCTCAAACTCCCCTTGGAAATCACACCCAGTGAGTTACAAACAGAACGCGAACAGACAATTTGTAACCTGGAAAAAGATTACAAAAGAGCAGTGGGTTGTCATTTAAGTATCTCATGTCGAGAATGTCAAAATCGCGGATGCGCCAGCGAACGTTTTCTTGTTCAAATAGAATTCTTCCTCAGTGAAGTGCTTGATATTTTACCCCAACAAGCTGAAACAGCTTTTATCTAAATAAGCAAACAACACCACTTTCCGAGCAGGGATACCGGCTAAAATTAAACAGGGGAAAGAATGCCAGCTATGGCATTTTTCCCCTGTTGAGGTATAAATCTCCCTACCTATCCCCTATTCCATTTAAACCTTTTGGCAGGATGTTTATAAAAATTTCCCAAAAACATGCACAAAGCCAAAAACGGGCTGACTAATTGACGGCCGATTTCAAATCTTTGCCGGCTTTAAAGGAAGGTACTTTGCGAGCGGCAATTTTAACGGTTGCGCCAGTCCGGGGATTACGCCCTTCACGCGCTTTTCGATCTGTAACCTTAAAACTGCCAAAGCCGACTAAATTTACAGCACCGCCGCTTTTCAGCTCTTCTTTAACCGTATCAATAAAACCATTAAGGAAGCCCTCGGCATCTTTTTTGGACAAGCCGGCCTTCTCTGCTACTGCATCAACTAATTCCTTACGATTCATATAATCCTCCTAATTGAAATAAAATGAATTTAGTGAAAAAATAAGCCGCATTATTCTAAAAGTCAATGAATATACGATAGTTTGAATAAATATAGCTTTGACGTAATTCAAAGAATTATTATTATAAAATTTAATAAAAAAGTTGTTAAAAATCCATCTCGGTTTTTTTTCTTATAACCTGCATTATTCATAAAAGATCACCGCAGAGGCGCACCCAAAGGGATGCCTTGCGGCATAAGACGCTAAGAATAAATAAGTTATAATAAACAATATTGAAAACTGAGTTTTTCAAATCGTGATTAGACGATGTATGATCAACGAATCCGTAACGTTTTATATTTATAAAACTTAGTGTCTCCGCGCCTTTTCCCGAAGAGATCACTTCGCGAGCGGTGTATGTATTAATCAGGATAAAAAAGGGTGTAGATTCGGTTTTACGTAAATTATTCTCTCATCTATTTCACCCCTCGTATATTGAAATTGAGCCGCGGCTCAATTTCAATATACGAGGGGTAAGATATTTATAGCAAATTGTATTCTAAAAGCACTTTAAACCCCCGTAGAGCTTGCCTCCGGCGTTCCGGGGCAGGCGCCGGTTTGCCGGGGGGTGAAATATTTGAAAGCAAAAATTACGTAAAATGAAATCCACACCCTAAAAAAGGAAGAGGATGGAACGCCTAAGCATTCCATCCTTTAGCGGGGGAGAAGAATATATTTAAGACTGTTTACCGGTTCCGGGATGATTCAATAAATTGCGGATTTCCGGACTTTTTAACATACGCGTCGCAATCTCCTGCATTATTTCATCCTGATCGTAAAATTTTTCCGCGATCCGCTGCTTGATCAAATCATATCTTTCCGCTGTCAAACCTGACCTTGATTGTGCCATTTTTTTCGCCTCCTCAGAAAGCTCTAATTTGTCTTTCCGAGAATTTTTATCCGGATTGACCCGCTGTTTCGCACCGGCTTTCTCGACACTGATGACATATCCCAGATTATCAATTGAATTGATCTTCATTTTAGTAAACACCTAAATTAATATGTCTTAGAAATTGTTTTCTCATAATTTACTTGATTGCCATAATTCTTAAGAAAAGCCAATCCCCGTTTGCTTTTCCCGATTTTTTCAATCAATTCATCTTTACTGCTATTTATAATATCGATTACTTCACTATTCACTTTAGTTACTTTTTTTAATTGTTGACGAATTTCCGCTTTAATTCGGGAAGCTTCCTCGTTCTCTGACACGACATAACCTTGAAACATCTGCACGAATCGATCAAAATGCCCCTGAAAATCGGCCAATTTTGATTCACGCTCATTGGTCAAATCACAAAATGCCTCCCACCGTTTTTCAACAGCAGCCTCATAGAGATGTTGAGTAATCTGACTAATCCCGTTCATTATACGATAAAGTTCCTTAAATGCAAAGATATATTCGTTTCGCATTTTATCTGTATCGCACATGTTAGTATTTGACATCAATTTCAAGACCTTGTAGTTGCATATCCGGCTTTACTTGTTTCAGCGCGTCAACAATTTTTCGCATATCGTCCGAGGGAATCTTACGGACCACTTCATCTGTGACCGGATCTTTAACCAGCATAAATACGCGTCCCCGTTCGTGATCAAAATTTAATTGTACTTTAACCCCGGATTCCTTAAGATGTTTTGAAACTCTCTGAGAAATCTGCAAAAGTGATTCATGTGATGTTTCCGATGAGGCTGCATGCGCATCTGTTTTATCGCTCTCCTGCACTTTCACACGTTTTTCCGCAAAATTTGCCCGCAGTTGATCCATGTTTCTTGTTTTAACAAGCGGTGCTTGAACCACTGCTTCGGCGTTTTTCACATTTGCCTGTTGAAATCCTGCCTGAATGGCGAAACCGTTGTTGTAAAATAATGCTTCCATTTTACACCTCTTTAGTAACCCTTAATACTGTTTTATAAGAAAGATGACTGGGAAAGCACCGAAAGTGAATTCGACTGTGACGCAAATTGTGCTGTAAGCGCCTGAAGCTGGGTAAACTGTTCGCGAAAGTAATCTAAACGCTTGTCAACGGCGATGCGCTTTCGTTCGATACGCTGGTTTATACTTTTCACTTGGTTTTGAAGAACATCACGCCGCTTTTGAAGAATCCCTTCGCCGCCGGTCATTGTCTCGACCAGGGTTTGCAGCTTTGATGCGATCCCGTTTGTTGAATTAAAAATTTGCTCAACCTGGTCCAGGTTGTCGCGGATTTTATTTTCCAGAGTTTCAGACTTTGTGATGCTCAATTTTCCGTCGCGACCCGTTTCAATCCCTAATGACGAAAGTAGTGTTGGATCGCCGACGGGCAAACCGGTAACCGCCTCCCCGATTTTCGACCGAAGTTGTAAACGAAAATTGGAGACTGAAAAATCACCGCTGAAAGCCGAACGCTCAAAAGTCGTTGTATTGACCGCGGTATTGGTTTTTATAAAATCTATCACCTCGTTATAGGCCTTGATAAATTCCTCAAGCTTGCCCTTAATGCTTTCAACATCGTTTTCCGTTTTTATGGTGACGGCCAAATCCCCGGCCTGCTGTGTTTTTTTCAGGTCAATGGTTAACCCGGCAATAACGTCTTCCAGTGTATTGGAATCGCTTTGCACGGAAACGCCGTCCACCGTTGCAAGGGCATTTAATGCACTGGAGGCATAAACATAGCCGCCGGATGTGCCGCTGGAAGCAACAGAATCTTTCAAGCCAATATCGGAGAGTAGCGTGCCGCTGGTATCACTCAGGGTCATTTCATAAGTTGCGCCGGTGTTGTCGCTGGTGAACACCAGTCGGTTGGTTGTTGAAGAATCCTTGATAACGGATGCCGTGACGCCCGCGCCGGTGGTACTGTTTACCGCTGAGACAATTTTACCCAAGGCCGTCTGGTTATCATCTCCACTGGCGATGGTCACGGATACGGATTGGGTGGTTCCGTTAACGGTTATATCAAAAGTATGCGTTCCGGAGGCGATGTCGGCGCCGGTAAGGGAAAGCTGGTTTGAGATGACTTTGTCAGCCTTGGCCAGTTGCGTCACCAAAAGCGTATGCGAAGTTGCTACCGCCGTGGAAGATGCTGTGACTGTGGCGACAGATTCATCCGAACTGGTTGCTGCTTTCGCGCCAAAAATCGATGTTGTACCTGAATACCCTAACTCTTTAACAATCGAATTTAGCGCGGTAAGCTTGCCTTTTAAATCGTTAAACAACCCGATTCTGTTATTAATATTACTTTTACGCCCTTCCAACTTGCGAATGGGTTCTTCTTCCAACCGCCGGTAACTTGCCATTAATATATCAATGCTATTTCCGCCAAAACCTGATATCATTACTGACTCCTTGTTTTATTCAAGGCTAAAAGCCTCTGCCCAGGTATTACGAAGATCCTGAATTATACGGTATGCTTCATCATATTGTGACTTATAAATGCAATCCTGACAATAACGATACAATTTAAACAACCCCATTGCTTCTTCATGATATGCAAAATCCAACGCGGCGATCAATTCCGATATCGCCAGGTTCGCTTTTTTGATATCTCTTTTATGAATACTCACGATCGTCAGATCATAAACTTTTAGGATGAGCTCTGCGGGGCTTGCGTTGAGAATACTATTTTGGTGATAGAGGTCTATTGCTTTTCTCGCGCCGGGTCGAGAGTATGCGAGGGCTGTGTTCATTGCTTCTCCTGTTGTTTGAGTTTACCAATACCATTTGTTTAATCACAATCTACCGCTTGGAAAGCGAAAGAGACCCCTAATAAAAGATCAGAGGTCTCTTTCATTTAAAGATTATCCGAATAACTGTAGAATGTTTTGCGGCGCCGAATTCGCCTGAGCCAATTGTATGGTTGATGTTTGCTGAAGAATTTGCAGCTTTGTCATTTCAAGCTGCTCCTTGGCAATATCCGCATCGGCAATCCGGCTGGCGGCCGCATCAGTATTGGTAATCGCGATTTGAAGCGTCGCTTCTTTCACATCCAAACGCGAGGATAATGAACCGACATATTGTAATTCCCGGCTGATCGTATTAATCGCCGTATCCAAACTACTCAATGTCGTGCTTAAATTAGAACTGTTAAAAGAGGCTGACGTAATACTTGACA
>CAYVDX010000016.1:0-14209 GCA_964450485.1 uncultured Calditrichaceae bacterium | reverse complement strand
GACCGGTCCCGGTTGATCGCCGCCCCATTCGCCGATGATTCGTTTTGAGCCGATTGCATTAAGTGCTTCGCCCATTTACACCTCAAAAATTCAACCTAAAGGGCTGAATTTATTCTTTTAAAACCTGGATAAACAGATAATTATTTTTTTTGTGCTTCACAAAAACCATCAATCATTATTCTCGACCAATTTCAAATGGTTCGTAAAATTTAGGGGGAATTTGCCTCTTTACAAGCGAACCGGATTTTGCTATATTGTATCGATAATTATAGTAATCAAAGATACTTATGAAAACTCAATCGCTTGACATCCTTGCTTTTGGCGCGCACCCGGACGACGTGGAGCTTGGCTGCGGGGGCACCCTCTCAAAACTGGCGCAACAAAATTTGAAACTTGGAATCGTGGATTTAACGGAAGGCGAAAAAGGAACGCGCGGCACCGTTGAAGAACGATACGCTGAAGCAAGGGAAGCGGCGCGTTTGTTGGGCGTTTCGGAGCGAATAAATCTGCAAATTCCCGACGGCGATATTGAAAACAATACGGCGAACCGGGCAAAGATTATTGCATTAGTGCGCAAATTTTGCCCTAAAATTGTCTTTGCCCCATATCCGGCCGATCGCCATCCCGATCACATTCATACCGGAGACCTCATCCGGGAAGCCTGTTTTTATGCCGGCGTTGCTAAAATTTCTCCGGAAGATTACCCGGCTCATCGTCCGGCGCGGATCATTTATTATATGATTACCGATGAGTTTGTACCATCGTTTTTCATCGATATTTCGCGGCAATTCACCGATAAATTTGCTGCGATAAAAGCGTATAAATCACAGTTTTACAATCCGGCTTACCACGCTGAAGAGACGTTTATTTCCTCAAAAGAGTACCTGGAATCCATTGAGTTGCGCGGGCGCTACTTTGGCTGGAAAGCCGGCGTAAAATTTGCTGAACCATTTTGGGTGAGAGAACCCCTTGTTTTTGAGGATGTTTCTATATTGATGCAATCTCGAAAGTAAAGGTTTTCCGGGAACAATCGATGATTAATGTGATTCAATTAGATAACACAGGAAAAGCAATTATTTAGTGCAGAAAACTCTTGATTTTGTAATCATTAAAAGATAAATTCTCGTCCTGAGTAAAAAATAAACAAAACGCGGAGGATGCATATCGAAATTTGTTAAGGAAATGATGGTATTATTTTAATATGTAAGTATATTTAAAAGTTGAATTTATTAATGTTTTTGTCCTTAACGAAAACGATGGCATCCAAAATGAAGCAGCCGAACTGCGGTGGGATTGATCCATCTGTTCGGTTTTTGTTTATTAATTAGAAGGAGTATAAAATGAAGTATTTTTTAGTTTCCCTGTTGAGCGTAGTCATGTTAAGCCTGTTTGGACCTGTTTTTGCGCAGGGAGAAGCGACGGCCTTATTTTTGATGATCAACCCCGGCGCGCGACAGGGCGGTGTTGGCGAGGCGGGCGTCGCAACGGCCAAGGACGCAACCGCAATTTATTGGAATCCGGCGGGCTTGGCATTTCAATACAACCCGGGTAATCCAAGCAGCCGGGGAGAAGCTTCGATCATGCATGTCAATTGGTTGCCAAAATTTAATTTAAGCGATTTATATTATGACTTCCTGGCGACGCGCTATTATTTAGACGGGATCGGGACGGTCGGGTTTGGCATTCAATTTATGAACTATGGCGAAAATAACCAGACCGACACCCAGGGCAATGAAATCGGAAAATTTACCAGCAATGAAATGGCGGTTACCGGCAGTTATGCGGTAAAATTGCAGGAAGGTTTAGGGCTGGGCGTCAATTTAAAATTTATTTACTCCCGACTTTCCCCGGTAAAGGTAGATAATGAACGCGGGAAAGGCGTTGGCGCAGGCTTTGCGCTTGATTTAGGCGTTTTATACCATCCGGGTTTTATGAAAAAGTTGAGCCTTGGCGTAAATCTCTCAAATTTGGGACCCAAATTGAGCTACATTGATCAAGCCCAGGCCGATCCCATTCCCACCAACCTGCGTTTGGGATTGGCGTACCGCCTGGTTCAGTCTGAATTTAACCGGCTGACCCTTGTTTATGACATCAACCGCCTGATGGTCCCCCGTAGTGAAGATAAACGCGACGCCAGTTTTTTGGCCTATCTTTTTAATTCCTGGGGGGATGGCGATTTAATTCAACGCTTAACCCATTCTGTCGGCATGGAGTATTGGTATTCAAACCTGATTGCCCTCAGGGCAGGCTATTTTTATGAACATCCCGATTACGGCGGGCGTCAGTTTTACACGTTTGGCGGCGGCGTTCAAATTGCATTCCTCGGTGTGGATTTTAGCTATATTCTGGGTTCCGTGGATGACAGCCCTCTTGCAGATACCATCCGGTTTTCACTGCTGGCAAACTTCTAACGGATATTTGTAATTCTTTGGGCTATTTCAAAAAACAAATGAAATAGCCTTTTCCCCTTGCGAAACTGAATAATGGAAAATCATAATGATCAAACGCGCGGTTTGGTGGTGGGGAGGGGTGTATTGCATGCTTTCTGTCTTGCCGCTTTTTGCATTACCTTCTCAAAATCCCGATACCTTAAAAATTTTAGCCATTCGTGTTGAGTTTCAACAGGATGACGCCGGCACAACCACCGGCGACGGTAAATTTGATGCGACAAACAGCGCAACACCGTTTCAAATTGATCCGCCCCCCCATCATCGCGGCTATTTTCAGGATCACCTGCTGTTTGCCCGGAATTATTTTCGGAAAGTAAGCCGCGGGCAATTGGTCATCGAAAGCGATGTGTTTCCACAAGGGGAAACCGATGCGTATCAATTGGATTCGCCGATGACGGATTACAATCCCAATACTTCGGCGGAAGCGATTGATGAAGGATTGGCACGCCTGCTTCGCGACGCGCTGCAAACGGCCGATGATGATCCGGCAATCGATTTTTCAAAATACAACACATTTATCGTGTTCCACGCGGGCGTGGGCCGCGATATTGACCTGGGATTAGATAGTACGCCGCAGGACATCCCTTCTTTATTTATCACCCAAGAATTTCTGCAAAAGAATTTGAGCATCGACGGCATTTCCGTGGACGGCGGTTCAACCGTGGTGCGCAGCGGCGTCATTTTGCCGGAAACCGAGAGTCAGGAAGGTATCCAGCTTGGGCTGAATGGCATGTTGATTTCCAACCTCGGTTCACAGTTGGGGTTTCTGGATTTATTCAGCCCGGAAACCCGCAAAACCGGGGTGGGAAGATTTGCGCTGATGGACGCCGGTCTGTTCAACGGCGACGGTTTGCTGCCGGCGTATCCAATGGCCTGGACGCGCATCGAAGCCGGGTGGGAACAGCCCCAAACCATTTTTCAGGCCCAAAATGATGAATTTGAAATTCGCCGGATTCTTTCCGCTGCAAACGCGCACGTCATTAAAATACCGATCAATGAAAAAGAGTATTTTTTGCTGGAAAATCGATTCACGGGAAAGCAGCGATTGGATAGTCTGCAATTCGCCTTAAGCGACGGCCGCTCCGAATTGGCGTCCATGCGCGAAGTGTTGGAAACATTTTTTCCAAACGCGGCAACCTTTAGCGCAACCACCGGCGTGTTGACGGATATCGATAATCCCGACCGCGGATTGCCGGGCGGCGGCGTACTGATCTGGCATATTGATGAAAATATCATCGACGCCAATCGCGCTGCGAATCGCATCAACAATGATCCCGGGCATCGCGGTGTTGACCTGGAAGAAGCGGACGGCTCGCAGGATATCGGCGCGGAATTCGACATCATCAGCGGCGGATCCGGCTCGGAATTGGGCACCGCATTGGACCCCTGGTACCGCGGAAACAATGCGCCGTTGTTCAAAAATGAATTTTCGCTCACCAGCATTCCCAACAGCCGGAGTAATGTCAACAACGCCAATAGCCATGTGATCATCAAAAATTTTTCCGGGCTTGATTCCGTGATGACGGTTGATATCTCAATTGATTTTTTTCAAGCAAATTTTCCCCGCTCGATCAAAGGTCAGATTTACGGAAAAGTCAAGTCATTGAAAACAATTGATTTAGATGGCGATGGCGCCGCGGAATTGGTGATGACCACGGGCAAAAACAACGTTTTGGTAATAAATAAAACCGGCAAATCGGATTGGGGAAGCGATAGCCTGGAAATCTTGCAACTTCCGGTGAATCGCACCGTCATCAATCCGCCGGCGTTGTTCAAACTGCCCAATGACGACGTGGCAATGGCCGTGGCAACCCGGGAAGGCGAATTGTTTCTCTATCAATTTGATCGCCTGAATCGCCGGGCAGTTGCGCTTGACACGATTGATTGCCAGGCGGAAATCACCACTTTTCCGGTCGTGGGCGGGCGGCTCGACACGCCTGTTTCTGTTGGCTGCCGCGATGGTAAAATTGTAACCGTGACATTCACGGCAACGGGCCGGGTGATCGGGTTTGCCGAAATCGCTCCCGAGGCGATTAAACATCTTCACATCAACGGCAACGGCGCGTTTGTGATTGTCGGAAATTCCGGAAAGGTGTATGACGAAACCGGCAATCAAATCGCCGAAACAAGCGCGGATGTATATCAACCGGCGGGTTCGGACGCAGTCACGGCAACGCCCGGCGGCATTTTTTTCGATTTTAACGATCCCACACTGACTTCGCCGGAAAACGGGCTTTTTCGCATTGACGCGCCGTTGATAGCACTGAATCTTTGGGATCAGTCCCAAAGCGGGCAGGCGTTTTATTTGACGAGCGGCGATAATCGCATCCTGATTTTCAACGAAAATTTTACCCTGCGAAATGATTTCCCGGTAAATCTTTACCGGCCGTCGCAGGCGACCCATTTGTTTATACCGCCATTGGCGGCAGATTTACCCGGCGGCGAAACCCAGGGCGACGTCATCGTCGTTGATCCGGCCGGCATGATCAGCGGCTATGATTTAAACGGCAATTTACTGCCCGACTTTCCCCTGGCAGTGGGAGATTCAATCACCGTTTCCCCGGCATTGCTGGACATCGACGGGGACAACGACTTGGAATTGGCTGCTGTTACGGTTCACGGAACCATGTATGTTTGGGATTTTCCCGCAAACGGTGCGCAAACGCCCGAAATCCAATGGGCGCAGCTTTACGCCACACCGGGTAATACTAATCTGCCGGAAGTGATCACCAGGATCAGTGATTCGCCGGGCGACGGATTGTTGCCCAAACAATTTGTTTACAATTGGCCGAACCCGAACCAGGAGAATTTCACCTTCATTCGCTACCGGCTGAACGAAGCCGCGGATGTGCGGATCAAAATTTACGATCTCGCCGGCGACTTGGTCAGGGAACTGAGCGGCCCGGGACTCGCAAACATCGACAATGAAGTGCGCTGGGATTTAACCGGCGTTCAAAGCGGCGTCTATTTAGGCAGGGTTGAAGCCTCCGGCAGCGGAAAAAGCGAAGTGCGGGTGATTAAAATTGCAGTTGTTAAGTGAAAATTGGCGTGCAGACTTCAGTCTGCCGAATGAAAAATAATGGGTGCAGATTTCATTTTACGTAGTTTATGACGGTAATATTTCACCCCCCGGGGTTCCGGGGCAGGCTCCGGAACCCCGGGGGGGGACATATTTGTAGGTAGTAATTACGTAAAACCGAATCTACACCCAAAAATATGAAAGGGCGTGCAGACTTTCGTCTGCCGGTTAAAAAAAGAAAAAATCAATTTTATGCAGTCTCCAAAGAACCGAAATAAAGAAACCCAAGCAGTGTCACGGAATGTTTGCCAAAAAGCTAACCGTGGTAAATCCGCAAGCAGACTAAAGTCTGCACGCCGGATACTACTTTTTACTTTTTACTTTTTACTTCCCACGTCGCTTTTCTCCCAGGAAATTATCAATCATCCGGAGCTGGTTTGGCGGACCCTTGAAACCGAACATTTCCGGGTGAATTATCACCAGGGAACGGCGCGCACGGCCAATAATGTTGCGAAAATTGCGGAAGACATTTACCCGGCAATTACCGGTCTGTATCAATATGAACCGAATAAAAAAGTAGAATTTATTATTCGCGATACCCAGGATTATGCCAATGGCGCGGCGTATTTTTTTGATAACAAAATAGAGATTTGGTCAGAGAATCTCGATTACGTTTTGCGCGGCACCCACAATTGGCTGCGAGATGTTATCACTCATGAATTTACCCACATTGTTTCTTTGCAAAAGGCCCTGAAATTTTCCCGTCACGTGCCGGCCGGCTGGATGCAGATTTTTGGCTACGAGGGAACCCGCCGCCCGGACGTGGTTCGCGGGTTTCCCAATGTGCTGATCTCCTATCCGCTCTCCGGGATCACCATTCCGGTGTGGTACGCGGAAGGCGTGGCGCAGTTCCAATCGCCGACAAAGCGGTTTGATTATCGCGATTCCCATCGTGAAATGATCCTGCGCGACCGGGTGATGACCGGAAAAGTACTCGGTTTTCAGGAGATGGGACATTTCGGAAAAAACAGCATCGGTAACGAATCTTCCTATAACCAGGGATTTGCTTTTGTGAGATATCTTTCTGAAAATTATGGAGATAGCGTGGTTTCCAGATTGTCAGACAAAGCGGGTGCGCCATTGACGCTTTCGTTTGACGGGGTGATCAGGAAGGTGACCGGCAAAAGCGCAACTGTGCTGCACCGCGAATGGCGGGAATCGCTGAAAGCGCTTTACACCGAACGTTTGAAAACCATCGAAGCGAATTTGCGCACCGGCGAAGCGTGGGTCGGCAACGGCATCGGGAATATGCATCCGCTGGCCTCGCCGGACGGCAAGCATGTCGCATACCTGGCCACGGGAGATGGCGACTACCTTTCTCAAAACTCATTGGTTATCGAAAACCTGGAAACACGCAAAAAAACAGACGTTGCCGCGAAAATTACCGGCTCCTTCGGCTGGTCGCCGGACGGAAAATACCTGGTTTACAGCGCCGTTCGATTGACAAAAAAAGACAATCTTTTCAACGATTTATTTATTTACGACATGGCGAACAAAAAATCTCATCGCCTCACCCGCGGTTTGCGCGCCCGGCATCCCGATTGGTCGCACGACGGTAACACAGTGGCTTTTGTGGTAGAAAGCGACGGCTTGACGCACCTGTTTACGCTGGATGTCGGCGATCTAAATTCAATTATTGCAAAGGATGGCTGGAGAGAAGCATATTACGATTTAAACGCGCACCAGGTGCTTGAGGATCGGGAGATTGGCCGGCAAAAGGGCTGGAACGAACGCTACCGCAAAGTTGGTTTGCGCGGCGGCAAGCTGACCCAACTGACCCGTTTTTTAGACGGACGCCAGATTTTCCACCCGCGTTGGTCGCCGGATGATGACTATATCATCTTTGACACCTCAATTGGTTTTGCCCGCGATATTGCCAAAATTTCCCCAACCGGCGGCAAGATTTCCTTCGTCCTGCAAGAGCGTTTTGACGAACGATACCCGATTTTTCATCCCAAAACCGGCGAGTTAATTTACGCCTGTGACGAAACCGGCATCTTTAATATTTACAGCCTCAACCTGCAAACCGGGGAGAAAAAGGCTTATACAAATGTGGTGGGCGGCGCATTTATGCCTTCATTTGCGCTCAACGGCGATCTGTTTTATTCGCAGTACATCAACCAGGGATACAAGATTTATCGCATTCCCCTCGCGCAGCCGGTTGCCCCGGAGAAAATGAGGTACATCGAGGATTACGCCCGGAAAATTCCCCGGTTGACCGCGAACCAGATGGATCAATCCGTGAGCGATCCATTGCCTTCAAAAGCGTATCAAAACAAGTTTTCCGGCGTTTCAATCATGCCCCGGCTGCTGGTCGATTACGGAACCGTGAAGCCGGGATTTTATATTTATACAAATGAATTGCTGGATCGGCTGTCCTTCTTTGGCGGGGGTGATATTAACCGGCGCGGGGATTATAATTTATTCGGTATCTTTCAATTCAATTTGGCAAAACCCACCGCGTTTATCGAAGTGTTCAACCAATCCGCGAACATTAAAGACCGGCTCTCGCTGCCGGAATTTCCCACAGTCAACCCATCGGCGGATGTGAGTTTCAACCTGTTGCAGGCGAATGTGGGATTGCAGGGACGCTTTTTGCCGTTCAAAAAATTGCGCGAATTATTTTATGCCCGCCTGGAATATATTTTCAGCTTGTATAAAGCCAAGCTCGGCAGTATCGCCTTTTTTGACCCGGTGACAAACGATCCCGTCATTTTTTCGCCGTTGCGGTATGATTATTTACGCGGGCATGCAATTAGCCTGTTCTTGCGGCACGACGGGGTTCGCCGCGATTTGGACCGGGCTATCAACCCGCGCGGCGGACGATATGTCACCGTGCGAATTCAGCGGGAATGGAATCGTTTTTTAGATGATTTTGCCACGGATCGCGTGGTGAATATCGAGCTATTCAAAAAATATTATTTTAATCGTTTTGAGCTGAACTGGGAAGAATATTTTTCGATGCCCTATGCCGACCGCCATTCACTGACGCTGCGATTTCAAGGCGGATTTATCGATGCGCCGGTGGATAGCTTTTTCCACTTTTTCGGCGGCGGCCTGATCGGGCTGAAAGGATATCCGTTTTACAGCGTTGAAGGGCGGCGCATGACCATCGGCACGGCCACGTACCGTTTTCCACTGTTGCGCAACATTAATAAACAGATTTTAAATATGTATTTTGACAAGCTTTACCTGGGCGGGTTTGTGCAATACGGCAACGCCTGGTCAAACGGAAAATTGGATTTCAACGATTTCCTCGGCGATCTGGGCCTTCAGCTTCGCCTGGACACTTTTTCGTGGTATTTTTTTCCCACCCGCATCTTTTTTGAAGCGGCGTACCCGCTCAAGGAACATTTTAACAACGGTGTACATTATCCAAAAGAGTGGAAATTTTACTTCGGCGTTCTGTTCGATTTTGATTTGCGGCTGGAAAACAGACCGTTTTAGATGCAGGCAGTGCTGATTTGCGACAATGCCGAATCCCTTTTTTAGTACCAATTGCGCGCTGCTGAATTTTTGATTAAAATGGTGTGAAAAATGCTTTGTGACAATGCAATAAAATAAACAAAATTTGTTGTTTAGAGGATAGAAAGATGAGTCGTAATTGTATTTTCAGTTTGGCATTAATGATATGTTTTGCCGCGGCGGCACAATCACAACCAAAAGCACCGGATGCTTTTGGTGAAGATACCGGCGATGTGCTGTTAAACCGACAACAACTGCTGACGGCGTTACAGGAAAATCTGGATGAACAGGCGCCGGAGACGTTTAGCGCGCCGCAAAAATCCATCGGCAAAGCCGTGCTGTTTTCCGCGGCCGTTCCGGGAGCGGGGCAGCTCTATGCCGGCTCGTATATAAAAAGCGCGTTTTTTCTGGCAGCAGAAGCAACTGCATGGGCAATCAATATTTCCTATAATAAAAAAGGGGATAATCAAACCCGCGTTTTTGAAAGGTACGCCGATAAAAACTGGAGTGAACAACGCTATTGGAGTTTTGTCTATTTTGAAGTTGTCAAAGAAGGAAGTAGCATCTCACAAGACGTACGCAACGAATTGGTGAATAAGTATGGCGTTTTGGGAGTCGATGCTAACGGTCGCGACGTTATCGTCAATTGGGAAGACGCCGAACGCGACCTGGAACAATTTGCCGCTTCGCAATATATTAGCGGATTCAGCCACCATTTGCCAGAGACCAAGACACAGCAATATTACGAAATGATTGGTAAATATCCCGAACAATTCGGCAATGCCTGGGCAGACGGCCAGTACAATGTTCGATACAGCGGCAGTTACGGCGGGGTAACCACGGCAAATTTAACACCAATGCTTGAAGAATACGCATTACTGCGCAACGATGCAAACCACTTTTATGATCAAGCCGGTATTGGCGCAATGATCGCATTGGTGAATCACCTCGTTTCCGCAATTGATGCAGGCTTTACAACCCGCGGGTTTAATCGCAAGCAAATGCGGCTGACCTACCAAAATCGCCGGTTTGTGGGAAATTACGTGAATATGTTTGGCTTAAGCATGTCTTTTTGAAAAATAAAATTAGAAAGTAAAAAGGGTATTTGTGTAGCTCTATAAGCATTGGAAGTTCATTCCGCACAATTATACAGACCTAAACCGTCTTTGTTCTTTTGTCTTGATACAAAAGAACCAAAAAATCAAGGCGGAATTAAACTCGACGCCAAAAAACGGGCGTCTCAAACAAAAATTCCGCCAAAAACAAACAAATTTAAATCCAGACATTATCTCGAACAACAGTGTGTTTTCAATTTATTGGTGCTACACAAATACTAAAAAGGAATTCAATGACGCATCGTAAGATTTTTTGCCTGCTGTTTCTTTTCAGCGGCATGAATTTGATTGCCCAAGGTATCCCGGTTAAATTACCGCAAAAAAGTTTTGAAAAGCGTCGCCTGGTTAATCATCAAAGTGTAAAAAAAACAGCTGCTTATGCTAATCAAAACAACGGCTTGTCGCCGGAAAAATCAACCCACGGCGGCAAGGCGGGAAACATTTTTTTATCCCTGGTATTGCCCGGCGCCGGGGAATGGGCTTCCGGACACAAAGGCGCGGCCAAGGTTTTTTTCGGGGCGGAAGCTGTCCTGTGGTTGAGCTACTGGGGAAGCCAGTCTTATGTCGGCATTCTTCAGGATGATTTGGAATCGTTTGCGGCGTTACATGCCGGCGTCAATAGCGCGGGCAAAGACGATCAATTTTGGATTGACGTCGGTATTGCCAACAATCTGGCGAATTTTAACAACAACCGCTTGCTGGAACGTGATATTGAAGCAACGTATGCGGATACACCGGAGAACCAGTGGCAATGGGACAGCGAGGATAATCGCCGGGAATATGTCGGCAAACGGTTTAAACGATTGGATTGGAAGCGCCGGAGCAGCGGGATTATCGGCGTAATTGTATTAAATCACATTGTCAGTGCAATAGATGTGATTCGATTGATTCGCAAAGACCGCAGCCCTTCACAAGCCCGGCGTTCCATGATGCAAATTAAATACGCAAATAACATTAATATCGGGGAAACATACTCGCTTGATTTTACCTGGCAATGGTAGCTTTTCAAAACGACCGCCGGGTGATTAACCCGCCAGGCTCAAGCAATTCGATTCTTCCAATTTCATTCACCACCCATCACCCTTCATCCTTTTTCTTTCACCCCGAACTTCAAAAAAATTAATCTGTTGATAATAATCATTGGCGTTTTGTCAATATCCTGTTATATTACTTATCAGCGTCATTGAAGATGAGGGTTCAGGATGGGTGGCGCAAAAAAAGAGCTACTTTCGCATGCGCTAACCCTTTTGAAACTAAGTTAAAAAAAATCCTGTTGGAGTTGTCATGATTTCGCAATCAGATTCGCAAGCGCGTCCCAAGCCGCCGAATGGGCGAAAACGTATCCGCGTCGGTAGAAAAACGCTTACTTTCATTTGGATTTTTTTTATTGCATACTTGGCGACAATCCTTTATCTCTTTAGCAAATATGCAACCTCCTCGAAAGATGCTCGCCCGGCGTCGATTGAAAACGGTTTGATTTTAGAAGAAAATGAAGCCGACAGCCTGCTGGCACAATTCTTTAATGCCTTTGAAGCCGGCAATTTTGATGAAGCCCGTCAAATCTCGAACTTATTAAATGAAAAATATCCCGAATCAGATCACGCCCGGCGCGCAGCAGAACTGATCGCCACAATTGAAAAAAGTGACACAACCCTGATTGCGAATAATAACCCGACAAGAACTACGCCGCCGCCTTCCCTCTCGAAAACAAAGCGAAGAACAAAAAAAGCGCCGCCAAAACAGGCAAAAAAAGTATCTTCCCGCTCGACAAAAACCCAGGGGCAATACGATGTCATTGAAAATGAGCGACAGTTGCGAAATGCCCTCGAAAAAACGCGTACGGTACGGGATAATCAACGCGGTATAACCTGGTATTACAATAAAAATCTCTCTCATTATGTTTATAAAAACAGCTTTGAAATATATATCGGTCAGAATGATGACGGAGACGTGTGGCTGCGGATGCGTATATATTATACCGGCAAAGAGACGCTGAACATTGATGTTTATGAAATAAACGTTGATGATCGCGATTATACCATTTCGACATTATACGGAAATATGCAACGGGGAACCGGAAGCGGCGGCGCGTGGGAATGGTACGATGCGCAGGTTTCCGCGAAGGAATTACGGATGATCGAAAAGATGAGTGCGCCGGGTCCCACGGAAATTCGCTATATTGGAAAATCCGGCACATTCAAACGGATGATGACCGAACCGGAAAAACTGCGTTTGAAACATGTCTTGACTGCATACCGGGCATTGTTAAAACAGCAAGTATATCTTTCCGGCTTAACAAAATTTGATAATTGATCCTGAAAATTTGCTACGACTAAACACATAAATTTCACGCCGTTTTTCTTCTTTTTTGCTTCACAAAATCACAAAGATTGCTTATACTTTGTTCGATTTGCCCATCACGGCGCATCGAAAAAAATGCACTGTTTTATAGAAAACAATTATTTCTACATGAAAGTCATCGCGGATCAAATAGTAAAAACTTTCCAACGCCGCAAGGTCATTCGGGGCGTCAATTTTACTTTGGAAAGTCCTGGGTCGTTGGTAATCACCGGGCCGAACGGCAGCGGCAAAACCACCCTGGTGCGGATTATCTGCGGACTGCTATCACCGAGCAGCGGCGTTGTGCGATTTCTCAAAAAAAATCAAACCCTCTCCAGGGATGAAATTTCACGGCAAATTGCCCTGGTGGGGCCGTATTTGCATTTTTACCGGGATTTAACGGCCTGGGAAAATCTGCAATTTTTTGCAAAAGCCCGTTTTGGCGCGGTCAATAAAAAACGCATTTTTGCGCTATTGGATCAATTAGGGCTTAAAAATCGCCACAACGATGAACTCAAAGCCTACTCATCCGGCATGTTGCAGCGCATCAAATATGTGGCAGCCTTGTATCATCAGCCGGAATTGTTGATATTGGATGAACCCACCGCCAACCTTGATAACCAAGGCAAACAGCGCGTTTATGAAATTATTGAAACGCAGAAAAAGGAGCGAATGTTAATCATCGCGACCAATGAGCCGGAGGAGATTGCTTTTGCAGCGCAGCGTGTGGATATTGCTTAAACAAAGCTGGATTGTCTTTGAAAAAGATTTCCGTTTAGAATTTCGCACCAAATACGCCCTGAATGCGATCGCCATGTTTGCCGTCATCACACTCACCGCGGTGAGCTTCTCCATCGGCCCGACGCGACTCGCCCCGGAAGTTTTGGCGCCTTTGGTCTGGATCATTCTCTTTTTTGCATCGATGGCCGGCTTATCGCATGTGTTTGTGCGGGAAGAAGAGCAACAAACCGCCGATACGCTGCGATTATTGCTGCCGCCCAACGCGATTTGGCTGGGAAAGTGGTTTTTCAATGTTGTGTTAATTTACGGATTGGAACTGATTGTCATCCCAATGTTTTTTTTGATGATGAATGCAAATTTAGCAAATCCGGCAATATTTTTCAGCATATTGTTCATGGGAAGTCTGTCGCTCGCGTCTGTCGCAACGATTATTGCCGCAATCATTTCCCTGGCAAGCAGCCGCGGAGCCTTGTTTGCGGTGTTGGCATTTCCGATTGCATTGCCGGTGCTCATTCCGGCAATTAACAGCACAAAGCTGGCCTTTGAAAACAGTATTTTTTCTGATTGTTTATCGGACTTGCAAGTGTTATTTTCATTCACAGTCATTATCGTTACGGCATCATTGTTGCTGTTTGAATTTGTCTGGCGGAAGTAAAAAACTTTTTTGAGATTTTATAAAACAGTAAGAAACCACAAAATTATGAGTTTACGTGCAAACTGGTGGAAATATTTATTAGGTATTTGGATGACTGGCGTCATCGTTGGGGCGTTCCTCTATGCGCCGCGCGCAAAAGCATTGGGAGAATCAACGCGAATACTGTTTTTTCACGTGCCTTGCGCCTGGATTGCAACTCTGGCTTTTCTCATTTCGGCAATATTCAGCATTCGCTATCTTCGCAAAAATCGCATAACCGATGATACCTGGGCGCTCGGATCTGCACAACTTGGCATAATTTTCACACTTTTGGCAACCATTACCGGCGCAATTTGGGCAAACGAAATTTGGGGACATCCCTGGA
>CAYVDX010000015.1:3038-14263 GCA_964450485.1 uncultured Calditrichaceae bacterium | reverse complement strand
GGATTCCCGATTACAGATTTCGGGAATGACAACTTATCACTTAGCAGTTACCCACCACCAATTTTTTGTCATAAAGTGGCAGAAAATTATTTGTAACACATTACTGATTCCGTTGATTTACTACTCTTTGGTAGAATAACAATTCGTTTTGTTGAATATTGATCGATTAACACAGCATTATTCTGCAAAAACATCAGCCAATTTTGACTAAATCAACAGAGTCATTACTGCAGCACGCATTAAGTTGTTGACCCCTTCCTCTTGATCATTCCCGAATATTTTTATCGGGAATCTATTAAGTTTTAGCAATGTGGACGCCGGATAGAGACACTCGGGCATGATAAAGGGGCGCAAGAACTTAGTGTTTGCTGCACTACGCTTTCTCCGGGACTTCACTCGAAAAAAGCAGCGCCTTCGGAGCAGAAAGGACAATCATTCACGATTCACTTTTTTGTTTGATGGTGAATCGTGACCGCGAATCGTGAATTAATAATTTTCAAATCGACAATTTGTTATCGAATCAGGCGCTGTAAGCGTCTAATATCAGTCTAAAATCCGCCCGGATTTATCAGTACAAGACGGTTGCTTATCCCGCAGCTTATTCAATTCCTCTACGATATCATCGATATGAAACGGCTTGCTCAAAAAGGCTACATGCTTTTTGCTAATGATCTTCTGTAAATCAGAATCCTTTAGCGCGCCGCTAATCATTAAAATTTTTTGAGTTGGTTCGATTGAGCGAATTTTTGCAAAAGCAGCTTTGCCGCCCATCACCGGCATTTGAAAATCGAGGATGACAAGATCAAATCCGTCACTTTGATTGCGATAGATTTGAAACGCCTCTTCCCCGTTTTTCGCTGAGTGGACAACGCAATTCAGGTTTTGGAAAAGCTCAATTAACATGCTGCGAATGCTTTCGTCATCATCGACGACTAAAATTTTTACAGGTTTTCCTGGTAACTTAGTAATTTTGGAAAAGCGGTGAAATTTCTCAGACATTTTGTCACCTAACCGAATGCACAATCTAAATTTTTCACGATCCACAACAGAACCTAACTTACTGAAAAGGCGTATTTTATATGCAATATAAAATTAGGCAGGTTTGTGAATTACAACTATAGTAAATCGGCTTTAGTTATCGTGGGAGTATTACATTTATAATGTGGGAGTTTAACGACGCCAAAAACCCGGGCATAATTTTCCACTTCAACTTGAATTAATCAATCTGAATCAACATTGAAAATATGCACAAAAGATCAAAGAATCGTCGTCATTTGGGCGTAAAATTTGCTTATTCCACCAAGCCTTCCTTGAGCGCATAGCGAATAATGTCAGCATTGCTTTTCATGTTCATCTTGCGCAAAATGCGCGTACGATGTGTGCTAACGGCGCTTAGGCTCAGCGACAATTCATTGGCAATGTCTTTTAATTTTTGCCCGGAAGCGATCATGCGCATCACCTGGTACTCACGATCAGATAGTAATTCATGGGCAGCCTTGTCGCCTTTTTTGTCAAAACCGGAGATAAGTTGCTCCACAACCGCGGAGCTGAAATAGACTTTTCCGGATAACACTTTTTGCAATGCCATAACGAATTCATTTGCTTCGCCGTCCTTGGTTAAATACCCCGAGGCGCCGGCTTTCATGGCACGAACAGCGTACTGATCTTCCGAATGCATGCTCAAAATCAACACCGGAATATTCGGTTTCACGCGTTTCAGTTCCTGCAAAACCTCCAAACCGTTTCTGCCCGGCATGGAAATATCTAAAAACATGGCATCATAACTGTTCTTATAAATCATATTGAGCACTTCCTGACCGTTATTCGCCTCCTCCACAATGATACTCTCCGATGCAGACATGAGAATTTGTTTTAATCCCTGCCGAAAAACCGGATGATCATCAGCGATGAGAATCTTGGTCATAATTACTCTCCTTCCTGTGTTTCCCTTAGTGGAACACGAACGTTTACAATTGTGCCCTCGCCCCTTACGCCTTTAATCGATACATCACCATTCAAAAAATGTATCCGTTCTCGAATTCCAATCAATCCAAATGCCGTGGGGGCATGTAACTGATCATTTGTAACCCCGACACCATTATCTTCGATCAATAAATAAACATTCTGAGCATCTTTTTTCAGTTTAATGTTGACCCGCGTGGCTTTTGCATGGCGAAATACGTTGGTCAGCGATTCCTGAAAAACGCGGAACAGTGCAATTTTCGTGTTTTCTCCCAAAGCGATATTTTCATCTTCAACGGTTAAACGGCATCTGATGCCCGATCGTTTTTCAAACTCTTTTGACTCCTGAATAATCGTATCCGTAAAGCCAAGATTATCCAAGGTGCTTGGACGCAGGGCTTTTGATATTTGCCGGACTTTATCGATCGTTGCACCGATTAAAACAGACATTGAATGCGTTTTGTCCAATAAGCCCCGGTGTTCGCGCGTAAAATGATTTTCCAGCCAGGTTACATCCATTTTCAGGGCTGAGAGGGCTTGCCCCAAATCATCGTGGATTTCCCTGGCAATCCACTTCCGTTCCTTCTCGCGGGCAGATTCAAGATGCGCGGATAAATGGCGCAATTCCTCGCGGGAGCGTTTTAATTTCACTTCCGTTCGTTTCCGCTCATTCACTTCGCTTTGCAATTTTTTGATATTACCGCTCAACATTTTGGTGCGACGTTTGACGGCTTCATCCAAAATCTCATTCTGTTTTTGAACAATTTCACGGGCTTTTTCACGTTCGGTAATGTCCATCAGAATAATTTGCGTCAGTAGTTGATCATCTTCCTCCAATGGCGAAACCTGCATGTTCACAAGTAGCCGGGAACCATCTTTACGATTGAATTCAAAATCACCGGAATCGCTTTCACGCACGCGAGCAGAATTTAGATACGCTTCCGCGCGTTGACGCTGGGATTGCCCAATAAAATTTAGCAGCGATTTTTCCAACAATTCACTTTTGGGGCGATTTAACATTTTGAGAATATGCGGGTTGACCAATTGGATGATACGATTTGAATCCACCACCAAAATGCCCTCCCGGGCTGTTTCAAACAGTTGCCGATATTTCTTCTCACTTTGGCGGATGGCGGCCTCAGCCCGCCGGCGTTCGCTCAAATCACGAAATACTGAAAGTAGCGCGGGTTCCCCGTCGTAATAAATACGCCGTGCTGAAATCTCTACCGGTAGCGTTGCGCCGTCCCGGGTCAATATGTCATATTCCCCGGAATGTTCACTATCTCCGTTTAAAACGCCGTGTAGCTGCGTAATCGTGCCAACGCGATCCCTTGAGCGAAACAGATCAATGGGACGAAAGCTCAACAATTCATCGCGGGAATATCCAAGCATTGTTGAAAGTGCGTCGTTGCAATAAATAAATTCAAGATTAATATTTGTAATACCAATTCCACTGGGCACTTTTTCGGTCAATGTCCGGAGGCGCTCACCCATCTCCCGCAGGGTTAAATTCAGCTTTTTCAATTCGCTGACGTCTTTGCAAACGAGCAACACGCCCGGCGCGTGTTTACGGATTGCCATCCCCTGCGCGAATGCTTCGCACCATAAATTTTCACCCGATTTACGAACAATTTGCAGCCTTAGCTGATGCTGTTTGGCTGGTTTTTTGAACGACGCCGCAAGCATTTTTTGAATCGCAGTGTGATCATTCGCGTGAACAATTTTCAAAAGCGGGCTGTTTTCAAGTTCCGCAAAATTGTATCCCAACGCTTTTAAACCGAATTCATTGGCAAAAACAAAATGCCCGTTTTTATCAATCACAAAAGACAACAGGGATAAATCATTGAGTAATTGGAGCGACGATTCGCCGGCATTGTCCAAAAACGACGACGCACGCTTTTCATCTGCGATATGCCGGCAAATCCAGGCGATTTCGCCATTTTTGAACATCTTCAACGACAAATTGTGGGGAACCAACGCTCCGTCTAAATGTTTTCCATTTGCGACGCCGCTGCTTTCCCCCTTTTCCATCAAAGTCGCGAACATTTCATCACGGATTTTAGCGGCGGCTTCCCTGGAATAAAAGATTTCCCAGGTTTCCCCGATCAGATGATCTACGGACGGATAACCAAACATCGCAGCCATTGCCGGGTTTGCATAACGGCATCGTTTTGACTGATCATAAATCGCCACCCCGTCGTCAATGGCGTCAAAAATCTTTTCATGGGAATTTAAATCTGTATCCATTTCGTCATTCTCAAGACCCGCGTTGTCGGATTGCGCAGTCAAATATTTTCCATTTTTACTCTTTTCGGCAAGTCGTATTGTTAATTCCGAATAGGCCTTTTTTAGATCGTGATATCGATGATAATTCTCTGAAATATCGCGAAAACACCAGATTCTGCCGGTTTCCTGTTCATTGATTCGCTGGGGATATGATTGAACATGAATGACCCGCCCATCTTTTAAAAACAGCTCATTTTGACTTCCCGTGGTTGTCTGAAAATCCAAGGCCCGGAGCTTTCCATTAAATGCCCCTGATTCCGTCAACTGCCCCATTACGAAATTGATCACGGTTTCATCATCGCCGGATTCTAAAAATGAAACAGGCATTTGCCAAATATCAACAAATTGCTGATTGTAACTGGTAATCTGTTTTTCATTACTAATGACTAATATTCCTTCGTCGCTTGCGTTTAAAATCGCCTGTAAAATGGAATGTGTTTTCTCCAGGTTCGTTTCAGCACTTTTTCGCTCGATGTCATTCCAGCGGATTTTTGCAGTGGCCTGGGCAAGCTTAACGGTTAAATCCAGCACCTTTTTTTCCAGGTCAGGGGCCTGTTTTTCTTCGATTTTCATAAATCACCGGCATAAAATATGTGGATAGGATGATAAACGCGCGCGGCTAAAAAAGATGAGCGGAGTTGGATTGAAGGCGTTTTAAAATCGTTCTGTTTGCACATCCCTGGTCGCCGAAAGCACATTACGCCTGTGGTTAAAAAATGGCGCAGCCGCTGAAAAAATATAGCTGCAAAACTAACTGATTTTTGTTAACAATTTCGTTTTTTTATTAATATTTTGCATTTTTCTACATAAGCATTGAATAGAATTTTAACTTACTAAAAAATTTTTAAAACAACAATGCTATTTGAAATAAAAAAGGGTGTTTTTTTCAACACCCTTTTTTGATGAAAATTAAACACCTGTATTTTTGTTCGCCACACCTGTTAAACTACCGCATTGTTCGAGCTAACAGTATCTTCTCCGCATTTTTCAATTGCTCGATCGTATTAATACCATGTGTTTCTTCAACATTTTTTGTGGGAAACGCGGCAATTTTTTCAGAACGCTCCACATAAATCTTTAATACGTCCGGTAAATAATATTCACCTTGCTTGTTATCGTTTTTGACATGCGGCAACGTCGCGAAGAGTTCCTCTGCGCGAAACAAATAGATTCCGACATTAATTTCCCGTATCTTTCGTTCAGCTTCATTGGCGTCTTTTTCTTCGACGATGCGCGCCACAAAACCCGCTTTATTGCGAATGACGCGTCCATAACCCGTGGGATTTTCCATCACCGTGGTTAGCATGGTGGCAAGCGCATTTTGGGAGGTATGAAAGTCGATCAATTGACGCAAACTATCGGCCCGCAAAAGCGGCACATCACCGGATAGCACCAGGATATCGCCGTCATAATTTTCAAAAAATGACGCGGCTTGCATCACGGCGTGCCCGGTGCCTAACTGCGGCGATTGCACCGCAAATTCCACGTTGCGATCTTTTAGGGTTTCACGAACCAATTCTTTTTTATGACCGATAACCAACACTGTTTTTTCGGAACCGATTTGTTCCGCAACGTCAATAACGTAATTCACCATGGGGCGATGATTTAATTGATGTAACACTTTTGGCAACTCCGATTTCATGCGGGTGCCTTTTCCCGCCGCCAAAATCACTGTCGAAAGATGACTCATTATGACTCCCTTTTTCCGTTTTCTTTCCATAATTATAAACTTTATTATCGTCCGCGTTCGGGATACTTTACGCAAAAACTTCCCGTTGTCCCCGGTTCAATCTATCACAAAAGCGTTAATTTAGGAACCTTAAATTTAGGTAATGTGACGCGAAATAATTATTCCATATTCGTTTGCATTGCATTTTGTTCGTTCAAAATTGCGAATCGTCAATTTTTTACTCAATAAAGATGTTTAAATTGCTGTAAACGCAGTAGATTTTTTACGACGTTTGCGTTGCTTGATGCGCAGTACGCGGGTATTTAAGCGGATAAACATGCTCTATATTCGGTCTAAAGATCAACGTGTATCATTAAATGCACCTAAATCTAACGAAATTAAGAATTAACTATTGAAAAAAAAGCTCAAATTCCGTAAGTTCCTTTTGTCATTGGAAACAAAACGAATGATAACACATATTCGACGCCCTTTCATTTCTTCCGGGGTTATTTCATCCGTCATTTTCGATTACTCAATCAAAGCACTATTATTTTCGACAAACTAATTGAGCGTTCGATGTTTTTGCGCTCAGTGAGCAAAAAAGCTCAAATGATCATCGCTGATGTTTTGTTCCGGTTCCGGTTAAATAACATGAAAATATAGAAATGATTTTGACAACATTACCACAGGTGTAAAAATGCGTAAGTTATTATTTTTACTGTTTTTATTTCCATTTTTTATTGCGATTCACGCCCAGTCCGCATTGCAAATACAGGGAAAGGCATACGACGTTTTTTCAAGCGACCCGGACAATTTTCCCGGTGTTTTGACAGCGCCCCAATTTGCACCGTTTCCGTCGCAGATTATTTCTTTTGAGCGCCACTTTGGCGACCGGTCGTTTTTGTATATTTACGATCTTTCCGCCAAAAGCCTGACCGAAGTACGCACTATTACCCCCAAGGCCGGGGTGAAACTATCCCTCGAAGACAGTCTGCGTTACGAGAATATTTACAGCGAGTCCCTGTGCTGGCGTCCGGGGCTGGATACGCAGGGTCGCCAATGGTTTGCTTTTGTGAGCAACGGCGCATTTGATAATGCCGATATCTACCTCGGGTTTGCCGGCGGCACAACTTATATTCGCCTGACCATCGATGAGGCCGCTGACCAAACGCCCCATTGGTCGCCGGATGGCAATGCCATTGCTTTTGTGTCGCGGCGAACCGGCGTCAAGGATATTTTTTTAATCGAAGAAGTCAACAAAATCATTTCAGACGAAAACCGCAACCCGGATAATTTTAAGCTGCGGCAACTCACCCATTCCCCGGCGGAAGAAACCGATCTGAACTGGAATCCCAATCCGAAAGCTTTTTTGATCGCTTTTTCGCAAAAAGTGACTTTTCCCGGGCGAGAGGTTCCCACATTTCAGATAAAAGTGTTGGATGTTTTACGCAGCGAAAATAATATTTACGATGTGACGGACGATCCACTGGCAAACTTCACCCGCCCGCTGTGGGATCCGCAAACCGGCGGCAAATTGCTGTTTGCCGGAAAAGGCCTGCTGGAAGATGAAACGGCAAATTTATATTTGTCGGAACTGGAATGGAGCGAGGATGGGCAACTTAAAAACAAAGATCTCGAAGGCTATAAAACCGAAGTTTTTCATAACGCCTATCTTGTCGGCGCTCCCGCGCTTTGGCTGGCCGGCGGCGAAGCGATTCTGTGCCAGAAAAACCTGCCGGAACAAAATTACCCGATCTATTCGGTGAACGTCACCCGGCGATTGGAAAACAAAGAGCATTCCGTTTACTATTTTGAAAAGCTGCATAGCGAATATCCTTACATTTTGGAATATGCCGCCCGTAAAAATAACTTCATGTTTATCAACCGGGAAAGTAACGCGTTCAAGGTTTATTTAGCCCAAATTTATGGCGATGACATCATCCCTTATAAACTTCCCGAATACACCCTGAATTACCCGGTTTCACGCGGGGTTGCGGTCACGGAAACGCCGGCGGAATCCGAAATTGTGGAAACGATTTCGACGGAAACCCCGGCGGCTGAACAAGTATCCGGGAAATCCAATACCATTAAATATATTCTTGCCGGCGGGGCGGTTGCCGCCGGCGTGGCCACGTATTTTCTGGTGGCAAATTCAAATAATGAGAATGTTACCGCCAAGGGTGTGATTATCGGCTTACCGCCGAGCCTGCCGTAATTTCGTGAATACGATAATGAGTCAATCATTCGATTAATAAACGCTTCTCTTTTCAGGAGATTTGAATGAATAAGCAGATAACATTTTTGATAGCATTCCTGTTACTTTTCGCGGCTCAAACCGTGTCGGCGCAGCCGGGCATTGCCGTCAATCCGACCTCCCTTGCGTATGGCAACGTCGCGTTGGGGACGGATTCCACGCAGTCGCTGGTCATCACAAATAACGGCGCGGACGATCTGATTGTCAGCGCATTGAATATCGTGGGGAACAATTCCAATCAATTTACGTTGGTTGATCCGCCCACGCTGCCGTTTTTGCTGGCGGCAAATCAAAGCTCATCGCCGGTTCAGATTAAATTTTCCCCGGCGTCGTTGGGCAACAAAGCGGCGATTTTACGAATTTTGAGCAATGATCCGGCGCAGGATACCCTGAACGTGGGATTGAGCGGCGTGGGCGCGCAGCCGGATATCGCCCTTTCCGCGGATACGCTCGATTTTCAATCCGTGCTGCTCAATTCGGGCAAAAATCTCGCCGTCAACATCAGCAACGCCGGCGGCGCGAATTTGATAATTACCGGCTTGACCTTTTCCGGGGCAAACGGCCCGGAATTCACGATCACGAATCCCCCGGCGCTGCCGTTTTCCATCAAACCCAACGATCCGCCGCTCACGCTGATCGTGCAATTTTCGCCGCAAACCCGGGGCGGAAAATCCGCAACTTTGGCGATTTCCAGCAATGATCCCGATGAAAATCCCCGCGCAATCAGCCTGCTGGGCAGCGGCATTGCCCCGCAAATCGCGATTTCGCCGGACACGCTAAATTTTGGAAAAACATTGGTTGACAGCGATTCAACCCTCGGTTTGCAAATTTCCAACACCGGCAACAGCGATCTGAATATCGATGATCTGGTCATCATTGGCAGCGACAACGCATTTTTCACGCTGGTGAATCCGCCGGCGTTGCCGCTAATCATTGCGCCCAATGCCCCGCCGGTTGCGATCACCGTGCAATTTTCGCCCACGGCCGAACGCGCGTTTTCCGCGTTTTTGGTCATCAGCAGCGATGATCCCGACCCGCTGCCGGTGAATGTTCCCCTGAACGGCAATGGCGTTCACGCCCAAATTTCCGTGACGCCCGTCCAATTAGCCTTTGGCGATGTGCTGGTCGGCGCCGATTCCCTGCTTTCTTTTCAAATTTCCAACACCGGCGCGGGGCCGCTTTTTATCAGCGATGAAGAAGTTGTGGGCAATAGCCGTGATGAATTTACCCTCGTGGATTTGCCGCCGCTGCCCATCAGAATAAATCCGGGGGCGCCGCCGCTGACCGTGCGAATGCAATTTTCTCCGGCGTCGGAAGGAGCCAAAAACGCCTTTCTTACGCTGACCAGCAACGACCCGGACGGCGATGATAATCCGCTGTTTCTTCCGCTGACCGGCGTCGCTGTCAAGCCGGACTTGACCCCGACGCCCGATTCACTGGCGTTTGGCCGGCAATTGGTCGGCACGGAAGCGCAGCTCAGCACGGTCATCCGCAACCAGGGAACCGCGGATTTGCGCATCGATGAAGCCATGATTGTCGGGGTCAGCACCAATGAATTCGAGATCACCTCGTTTGCCGCATTTCCGCTGATTCTGCCGCCGGGCAGCGATTCGCTGGTGATCACGGTGCGTTTTTCGCCCCTGACCATCGGCGACAAAAGCGCCGCCATCGCCCTGACAAATAACGATGTTACCGCGAATCCATTTCTCATCCCGTTGAGCGGCGTCGGCGTGCAGCCGGATATCGCGGCCAGCCCCACGCCCCTAAATTTTGGCGATGTTCTGGTGAATAAAACAGTGCGCAAAACCCTTGATTTAATTAACTTTGGGCAGGCCCCGCTGACCATCAGCAAGCTCACTTTGGAAGGCCCAAACAAGGGATTATTCTCCTTGATTAACCCGCCGGATTTACCCATCGTGCTGGGCATCGACACCACTTCCGTCACCCTCACGATTGATTTTATGCCGGATTCGCTGGGCGATAAATCCGCTGCGTTGAGCGTGGAAAGCGATGATCCCGATGAAAATCCCTTCGCGGCCCCGTTGAACGGACGCGGCGTTTTGCCGGGCATTGCCGCCGCGCCGGATACGGTTCGCTTCGATAGCGTGCGGGTCGCCGCGGATTCGCTGATCACGGTGTTGATTTCCAACAGCGGTAGCGCGGAATTGGTCATCACGGACACATCTATTTCCGGCGCGGATGCGGGACAATTTTTCTTTGTCCAGCCCCCGGCCTTGCCGGTTTCCATCCTTCCCGGCGGCGATCCATTGCCGATCATTTTGCGCTTCCGCCCTGACTCGCTGGGCAAAAAAACCGCCGCGCTCACACTCGTTAGCAATGCCGCCAATTTCCCGACCCTGATGATTCCGATCACCGGCGAAGGCGTTTTGCCGGATATTTTCGCCGCGGACACGCTCGATTATGGCAGCGTTTTGGTCAATGCTGATTCCATCGCGAATTTCAACATCCGCAATGCCGGCGGAGCGAAGCTAACCGTTTCAAGCCTGGCCATTTCCCAACCGGACTCGATCGCGCATTTTGCGCTTCAGCCGCTCACCCTGCCGCTGCGCATCAAACCGGGGCGCGAGGCGTCAATTCCGGTCAAATTTACCCCGGATTCATTGGGAAATTTTAGCGGCGTTTTAACCATCAACAGCGATGACCCGGATGAACCTCAGCTAAATATTCCCATAAAAGGGCGCGGCGTTTTACCAAGAATTTCGCTGAATACCGCCACGCTGGATTTTGGCGCGGCGAAGCTAAAAACGCCGGCCATTCAATCAATTTGGATCATCAATCTCGGCGATGCGGCGCTTCGCATTGACAGCACCCGCGTTACCGGGGAAAATCGCGACGTTTTTGCGCTGGTCAACCCACCGGCAGCTTCTTTTTCCGTTTCGCCCGGCGATTCCGCAACGCTTTCCATCGCATTTACGCCGCCGGATCGCGGACGCAACCAGGCCGTGCTTGAAATTTTCAGCAACGATCCCGCCAGCATTGTTTCGCAAATTCAGCTAAATGGACGCGGTGTGCGCGCCCCCCGGATTAACAGCT
>CAYVDX010000015.1:0-3028 GCA_964450485.1 uncultured Calditrichaceae bacterium | reverse complement strand
TTTACGGTGTCCGACGTCACGCTCAACCAGGATGCGACCGTGGACGTGCTGGTCACCGCCGACACGACCCTGCAAACCGTTCAATTGCAATACGAATCTGCCAGCCGTTCCTTTTCCCGCAGTGCGTCACTGGATTTGCGGGGCGACGGGAACTACGCCGGAACCATTCCCGGCAGCGATATCACCACGGAAGGCTTGACGCTCATCGTGGAAGTCACCGATCAATTTCCCACCAGCACGCGGGATACCCTTTTTGTTAGCGTAAAAATCCCCGCGCAGGCGCTTTCCAACACATTTTCGGAAAATCAAACCAACCGCTGGCTGATGTTCTCCCTGCCCTATCAGCCCGTCAGCGACGGCGACAAAGCCATTCGCGCGGTTTTGAGCGACTTGGGCGTTGAAAGCGAAGAAACCTGGCGGATTTATCGTACCGATCAAACCGGCGTCAACACCCATTATTTTGGGTTGGAACAGTTAGACGGACTGGGCGCGTACGGGCGTTTTGAACCGGGCAATGCGTTCTGGCTGTATCTTCGCGATACGGAGCAGGGCGGCGTGCCGGTCAAGCAAATCAGCTTCCCGGAAATGCAAACCGTTGCCGCGGCGCCCTTTGAATATTCCCTGCAATCCGGGTGGAATCAATTGGGCAACCCGTTTTCTTTCCCGATTTCCTGGAACCAGGTTTCATCGCCGCAAAAAGATTCGCTGCAAATTTATCGCTGGAACGGGCAAACCTGGGATTCACTGGCCACTCAAATGGGTTGGATGCCGCTGATTAAAACCGCTTTTACCCTGACGCCCTGGGAAGGTTACGCGGTTTTCAATGCCACTGCGTCGCCGGTGCAGCTCACTTTTGATCCGTACGCCGACAGCAGCGGCGGCAATTTTTTGGCAAAAACGCAATCCAGCGGCTGGAGAATGATGCTGGTGGCCGAAACCCAACGGAACTATGATGTAAATATCATCGGCATGGACGGGAATGCCAGCGTTGGCAAGGATTTGCTGGATTTTCAAAATCCCCGGCCGGTGGCGCAGACGTATGTTTCCATCAATTTCCGGCGACCGGAGTGGCAGGCGGAACAGTCAAATTTCAGCAGTGATTTTCGCCCGGTCAATCCCGCCGGGGAAAGCTGGTATTTCGACGTTACCGGCAACAATCGCAGCGTGAATTTTTATCTGCGCGAAACAGCGCAATTGCCGGGCAATTTCAAGGCAATTTTGATCGACCGTAAATATCGTCAAAATTTAGACTTGTCATACGGAAATCGCGTCACATTGCGCGATTTAACGCCCGGCGAAACCGACCGATTTGTTTTGGTTGTCGGCACCGATTCATTTATCAAATCCATCGCTGATGAAGTCACTTTTATTCAGCCGGAAGTGTATCAATTGTTGGCGAACTATCCGAATCCCTTCAACCCGGAAACCCGGATTCGTTTTCAATTGGCCGCGCCCGGCAAGGTGCAGTTGACCATTTATAACCTGTTAGGTCAGCGCGTCGTCACGCTGGTGGATGAATTCCGGCAGGCGGGGTTTTATGAAACCGTTTGGAACGGACGCAATTCGGCTGGCTCAGAAACAGCCAGCGGCGTCTATTTTTACCGGCTGCGCATCAACGGGTTTACCCAATCGCTGAAAATGCTGAAAGTGAAATAAGGTCATATGACCAGGCGAGGAGGGTCGTTGTTAATTTGTTTGGGTTTACAAATATTTACCTGATATCATTTTCCCTGTGACTTTTTCAGCGGTTTTCACGACATACACAATAACCAAGCAATGATTGAGAAAGAACAAAAGGTTTGAGAAAAATCTCCACAACACTCAAATCTGCAATCCCGGCGATCCGGCGCCTGTTTCGGACCGCCGGGAACAAGTTGTTCAATTGTAAAAGGAGTTGGGAGCATGAAAAAAACACGAATAACCGCTATTTTTTTAACCATTTACCTGACCGGTGTAACGATAGCCCAGCATTTACCCGAAGGTCTTGAATTCCCGCCGCACTGGCGCCAACAATACGAAATAGTGAGTGAGGAAGACGGTCAACTCACCTACCGCGACCGGGAAACCGGCATGACCTATGTGCGAAAAATTACGCCGCCCGGAAATCCTCCGAGCTTTACCACGCCGGTGGATACCCTCTGGGGGGATACGGTGATCACCATAAAAACCTGGGAGATTGACACCAGCCAATATCAACACCAATTCCGCTGGATGGGCACGGTTCCGGTGTATAATTTTTCTTCCGAGGTCTTGGTTTTTGATTCGGATGGTAATGGTCGTGAAGAAATCATCGGTATTCAAAAAATACTAAATGATGTCATTTTTGCGCCCAATCAATTTTATGAATGGAATCCCCTTACAGAAGTATTTGACAAAGTGGTAGATTTTGAAAAAACGCTAAAATTAAAAGGCGGAGTAGTTTACATGGGGGGTGATGTGGATCAGGATGGTTACCGGGAAGTTTATTTTCTATACAGGGATAGTTTAAGGGCATATGAAGCCTCGCTGAATAGCACTTATAGTTCAGAATATCGCTTTACCCATCATCCAAGCGCTCCTGCCTCAAACACCGGAAGAGCCATTGAGGATTTTGACGGCGATGGGGCCTTGGAAATTGCCGTGATGAATCAGGCCGAGGATTCAACCGGTTTTCCGTTGGGCATTTCCTGTCTCATCCGGGAGCATGTCAGCGGAGATACCGGTTTTGCTGTCACCGCGGAGCTTTTATACCCCGATTCGATCTTTACGGGATTTGGAAAATTTGCCGTGGGAGATTTTGATCTCGATGGTAAAATGGAAATATTTACCGCCGACGTCTATGGAAGAGTGTTTGGCATCGAAACCGCTGCCAACGACAGCTTTCGATTTCACTGGAAAGGACAGGTGCCTACCATTAACGCCTATTACCATGCCAACGGCGGGGATATGGATGGCGACGGAAAACCGGAATTATTGATTGGCGGCAGCCATGGGGTATCGCTGCCTCACAATATTATTACCATCCTGGAAAGCTGCGAGGATGACTGCT
>CAYVDX010000014.1:0-14913 GCA_964450485.1 uncultured Calditrichaceae bacterium | reverse complement strand
TTTTCTCGCTGAACGCTTCGAAAATCTGTCCCCTCCTTGTAAAGGCGGGGAATTTTTCGCTTTTCCCAGATAAAATTTGCTGATGTAATGATCAATTTTTTTCATAAAAAAGCCCCAATCCTACCGGGTAGAATTGGGGCAAATGATGCAAAAACCGCTGAATGTCATTTTAGCAGACCCAATCTTCCCGCGAAGATTTCTCAGGATCATTTGCATCAGCCGGTCTCCTGACTCAGGCGTCTTCCTACTTGCTCACCTTCCCATCCCGGCGAACCGGGACAGTGGTTCCTTGAGCGTTCGTCAGCCATTACAGTTGCGGGGCAGTGGCGGAATTTCACCGCGCTTCCCGTGCACTCATGCAAAATTGTATTTTTAAATACAAATTACTGATCGGGGGCAATGTAGCCCCCGTGCCGCAAAAAAACAACATCGAATGCAAATTTTTTAATCAGACGGCGGAAACCGTCCGGCCGGAGAGCACCCGGCGGATGGCATTTTTCAACTCCGTCAAATCCGCGGATTTCACGATGTATTCTTCTGCCGCCCAGCTCATAAAATTATCTTTGTAATGCGAATACGCCGTGTGAATAATCACCGGAATGTTGGGATTCAGGCTCAAAATTTTGCGCAAGGCATCCAGCCCGTGCATATTCGGCATCATCAAATCCAACACAACCGCGTCCGGTTTTTGCTGGCGCACTTTGTCAACAGCTTCCACGCCATCCCGGGCCAGCACAACCTCGTACCCCATGTCGGTAATTTCCGCTTCATAGAGCATCCGTTGCGTTTCTTCGTCGTCAACGATCAAAATTCTTGACATAACAACCTCCTGTTAATATTAAAAATAACCCCTCAATTAACTCTCCCCGCTACGAGTTCGTTTTCTTTGATAGACGCCTTGGCAACCGGGAAACGCATCACAAAAGTAGTGCCGCCGCCTTCGCGGCTTTCCACGTTAATTTCCCCGTTGTGTGATTCAACAATTTGCCGGACAATCGATAATCCCAGCCCGGTTCCGCTTGATTTTGTAGTAAAAAAGGTCTGAAAAATCTTGGGCACCACCGCTGTTTCAATGCCGGGGCCGTTATCCGAAATGCGCAGTAAAATTTCGTCGCCGTCCGGCTCTGCCGCAACATGAATCTCGCCATTCGCCCGCTCTTCGACCGCTTCCATGGCATTTTTGAGCAAATTTAAAAACGCCTGGTAGAGCATTTTCGGATCGCCGTTGATCACCGGCGGCGATTCCGGAAAATCCAATGTCACCCGGACATTTCGCTGCTCCAGGGCATTCTCCAACACCTGAAGCACCTGCCGGGTAATATTTTCCAGATCGACGGTTTTCTTTTCCGGCGCTCGCGGTTTGGCGGTTGCCAACAAATTATTCAAAATATATTCCAACTGATCGACCTGATCGCGAATGATACCGGCGTATTTTTTGATATCCGAATCCGCTTTAATCCGCTTCTCGATCAAGCGGGCAAACCCGCCGATGGAAACCAATGGATTACGAATCTCATGCGCCACTTTGGCAGACATTTCTCCAATGGTTGCCAGCCGTTCCGCTTTCACAAGCTGTTCCTGGTTTTCCTCTAAGCGCTGGTAGGCGTTCTGCACATCGTCAATCCGTTCTTCCAGGGTATGATACAAGCGGGCATTTTCGATGGCGGAACCGGCCTGGTAGGCGAACAGCTTTAAACCTTCAATATCCTCATTAGTAATTTCGCGCTTGTTGATACAATTATCAGCGATGATCACGCCGAGCGGTTCTTTTTTTGAATAAACCGGCGAAATAATAAAGGTGTCGTTTTTAAGTAATTCAAAAAGATCACTATCCCCCACATCAAAATTGAGCGATTCCGCGCAACCGACCAACTGACCGTCTTTGATTTCAAAAACGCGACGCTTGAGCAGGGATTCGATCAAAATATTGTTTTTATTTTCGATCGGCACGGCAATCTTGCCGACAATTTCGTTCACTTTTTTATCCGTGCCCTCCAGATCAATATTGTAAATTTGCACAATATCTTTCAGGTAATGATAATCCTGGTTCAGCTCGCTCCAAATCCGGTTTGCTTCCTGCTCATCCGACGGACCGACAGCCAAACGGCCTTTCAGCATTCCGTCATTTTGATCGGAAAGCATGATAAATGCGCGATTGAACCGCAATCCCTCGCCGGCGGTAATGGCAATCAGGATGATGCGCAGTATTTCCTGCTCATCAATGGTTTCGTGAAGAATTTCGTTTAATTCGTTGAGTTTGGAAAGCTCCAAAATGGTTCGCAACAGTTCAAATTCCAAATCCTTGCGTGAAGTGATATCTTTGATAATCTCTGATACGCCGATCACTTCATCGTCTTCGTTGCGAACCAGGGCGCGGGAAATATCCACATAAATCATTTGCCCGTTCTTGCAAAGCCGCTGTGTTTCATACTTCTTCAAGTAACCTTTTTGCATGACGTCGGTTTGCAAATAACTCAGCTCGCCGATCTCGACCAACTCATTGGGCATTAGTATTTCAGCGGTCTTTCCGAGAACTTCCTCCTCTGAAAAACCAAAAATTTCTTCCGCCCCTTTGTTCCAGCTTTGGATCAGGTTCTCTTGATCATAAAAAATAATCGCATCCGTGGACGTGTCAATAATCGTTTTAAAAAGCTTCTCTTTTTCGCGCAGTCTTTCATGCAACTGCTCGTTTTTTGTAACGTCAATCCCGATTCGCAAGCTGCCTTTTTCGGTTTTGTCGCGGGTAATCACCGGAAAGCTAAAAAACTCCAGGTACGTCGAAGCCTGTAACACATCCGCCACGCTTCTATAAGCTGCTTTATGAAAATTAGTGTTGGCTGCCTTTAATTCTTCGCCGGAGCAGCCTTCACAAATTTCAACGCAGGGATGCAACACATTTTGACAACGCAACTGATCGCCAACCGCTATATTTGGCAAATTTTTGGACATAAACCGATTCACCCACAGCACGGTGTTGTCGGCGTCCGTCAAATAAATGTAAACCGGGTAGTGCCCGATAAAGCGGTCGAGCAATTGAAGTGTATTTTTCAACTCATTTAGCATAATACAACTTTTTAGTTTTGCGAATACCGCCAAAATCCGCGGCGGAAGATGAAATCACGGGAGAAACATATTATTAATCGAACAAAGTTTATTTAACTTTACAGATAAATGTTTTTTGTCTTAAATAGATGGATTCTGTTACGATTAAGCAAAATAAATAAAATTTGCAGAGTTAAAAAAGCAGGAAGCAAAATACGAAACGAAGCGCGAAGCAAAAGAGTGCCGTTAAATACACACAGAAAATCATATACTTTCCACGATTGCAAATAAATTAACCGCTTTTTTTTGCAGATTTCAATGACTGATGACACACTCATTTTATTTTTTGCATATTTTCGTTTGAGCAGGTTCGTTATTGATATAAATTTATCTTTTCCGTGGCGATAAAATTCGAAAATCAAAAATATGAATATCATTTCAAGATACATTGTAAAAGAACATTTGGGGCCGTTTTTCTTTGCCCTGGCGGTGATCATGTTTGTATTTGTCACCAAATTTATTGTGCAATATATCGGCAAATTATTCGGCAAAGGCCTGTCTTATACGACGATTTTTGAATTCGTTTACCTGAACCTCGCCTGGATGCTGGCCCTGGCCGTTCCCATGGCTGTTTTGGTCGCTTCATTGATGGCATTCGGACGGCTTTCCGCGGACAATGAAATTACGGTGCTAAAAGCGTCCGGGATCAATTTGTATCGCATTATCCGCCCGGCATTTATTTGGGGCGTTTTGCTAACCATAGCAATGGTGTGGTATAATGATCGCGTGCTGCCCGAATTTAACCACCAGGCCCGGATGCTGGCGCGCAGCATTTCTCAAAAAAAACCGACGTTTGATTTAGAAGAAGGCGTTTACCTGAAAATTAAAAACATCAACATTATGGTTGAAGAAATTGAACGCCCGCTGGAAGAAAAGGTGATGGAAAACAACGACGTGCTTCGCCCCGATTATTTTATGGATACCGCGGATAAGCTCAAAAAAATTACCATTTTCGACTACAGCGATCCAAAAGTGCAGCGCACGATCATTGCGGATTACGGCTATCTCGTTTTTGACAGGCAACGCGAAGAGATGGTTTTCAATTTATTTGACGGAGAAATGCACGAAGTCAGCTCGGACGATTATACGGAATACCGACAACTCAGCTTCACCCGCCACGGCTTTAATATTGAAGCTTCGGACCAGGTTTTTAAAAGGGTGGAATCCGGGCAGCGCGGCGACCGCGAAATGAGCATCAAAATGATGAAGGATCAGGTCAAAAATTACCGGGAAAAACAGTCGGAAACCGATCTGCAGGTCGAAACCGAGATTAAAAAAGTTTTTTTTCCACCGGACAGCATCGCCAACTGGTTGGGAAGAGCGTCCGGGGATGTGTCGAAAATTACACCGGAAAAACAGAGCAAGGCGTTGCTCCGCGCTACCCGTAAAATCCGCAGCAGCGCCCAAAGAATCAACGCGCAATTCAACCAACAGCATTACTATGACCGGCAAATTTACAAATACGAAGTGGAAATCCACAAAAAATACTCAATTCCATTTGCCTGCATCGTATTTGTGCTGATTGGCGCGCCGCTGGGCATTCGCGCACGCAAAGGATCGCTGGGCGTGGGCGTAACCTTCAGCATCGGTTTTTTCCTGCTTTACTGGGCATGTCTCATTGGCGGCGAGGAATTGGCCGACCGGCAAATGGTAACGCCGTTTCTGGCGATGTGGTTTCCCAACATTCTGGTTGGCGCATTCGGGATTTACCTGACTGTCCGCGCGGTTCAGGAAACCACGTTCATTCATTGGGAGCGACTGCCCAAATTTATGCGAATGTTTTTTAAATCGGAATGATCAACAGGGAGCGTCGTCTCTAAGCGTTTTTATTTTGTGGGGCATGAAGCTTGAAGCCCGATCATTTATTTTTTCAGGTATCATGTATCACACATCAACCTATTGATTTCCATCATATTACACAGCCAAATCCATATGCGCCTATTAGACCGCTACATCGTAAAAAAATTCCTGGCCGTCCTCTTTTTCACCACACTGGCATTCATCGTCATTTTTATTGTGGTTGATCTCGTCGAGCACCTGGACAAATTCATCACCAGCAAAGCCGGCATCGACCGGACATTTTTGTATTATGTTTATTATGTTCCGCACATCATTATTTTAACCCTTCCGGTGAACATGCTGTTGAGCAGTCTCTTTGCGCTGGGCAGCATGGCGCAGCACAATGAATTGATCGCAATGTTATCCTCCGGCGTCAGTTTGTACCGGATTGTTTTTCCGCTGCTTTTTGTGGCGTTGATTATCAGCATCGTTTCCGGCATTGCCGGGGAAACGATGGTGCCGGAAACCAATCGCCGGCGCTTTGATATTTATCGATACGAAATACGCAACCAGCCACGCGAGGCCGTGGGCACGCAGCGTCAAATCTCCTTGCAGGATTACGACAACCGCCAAATGAGCATTTTATATTACGATGCACGGAAAAAACGGGCCAATAAAGTGAACATCGTCCGAAAAGTAGGTAATCAAATCCTGGAGCGCTGGGATGTAAAATACATGATCTGGAAGGATTCGCTCAATTACTGGATGTTGCATGACGTCACCCGGCGAACATTTAACGACAGCAGCGAAAAAATTACAAGAGTGGATTCATTTGCTTATAAAGACAGCCGCATTGCGCCGGATGACTTGATCGATTTGCAGGTGAAACCGGAGGAGATGAATTACCGGGAATTGAGCCGCTTTGTGGAAAAAATGCGTGGTTTGGGTGCGGATGCGCGTAAATGGGTGGTGGATCTGTATATGAAAATTTCCTATCCATTTTCCTGTTTCATCATTGTTTTGTTTGGCGCGCCATTGGCTTCCCGAAAACGGCGCAGCGGTCCGGCGCTTGGATTTGCCATCGCGCTGTTGGTCAGCTTCGTCTATTTTTTGATTCTGCGCAGCGGACAGGTGCTTGGTCACAACGGCACCCTTGAACCCTGGCTTGGCGCGTGGATCGGGAACATCATTTTCGCCATCGGCGGCATTTTGTTGATGCTGAAAGCGCGGAAATGAAAAGCGTGGAGCGTGGGGCGTGGAGCGTGGGGCGTGGCGAAGGGCGAGAGGCGAGGAGTGAAGGACAAGTAACGGAGCGGCGAACGGCAATCTCTGCAAACGGCATAAACCAATGCCTTTTTCGGCGCTTCCGTTTCTGAGCCGGGGGATTTAGTTTCTGGCGGCTTTGTTCGAAAAATCAGCGAATCACCACAATCCTGCCTTGTTTTAGAACGTGCGCGTTTTCATCCCGAAGCATGTAAACATAAATGCCGCTGGGAATTTTTGGCGCATTTGCCAGCATGTCGATGCGCTGCTCGGCCTGTGCGGCGCTGCGGCGTTCTTCTTCAAACACTTTTTCGCCGACCAACGAATACAAACTAATGCTGCGCGTTTCCTCCGGCAAGTTCAGGAAAACCAATTCGTTATGTCCCTGAGACGGCTTGACCGGGTTGGGATAAACGATCAGCTTTTGCGCCGCTTCCGGTAAATTGCCATCGTCAAAATTTGCGGTTTGAAGCGAATCGCTGATTGAAAGCCGCGGCGTATTTTCAGCGGTGATATTTAGCTGGTAAAAATAAATCGAGTTGGGCAAGAGACCGGACATCGTCAGCGCGTGCTGCGTTTGCAATTCCGGTTGCCGTACTGTTTTGACATCATCCGCGGCGCGCCAATAGCGCAGCGCGACGGTCGAGGGATTTTCCGTATTAAATCGCAAAATCGCCGTGGGGCCGTCCTGCTCGATGTGCAGATTTCGCAAACCATTTCGCTCGAGCACGCGCACTGTGGCCGTTTGTGTGTCCGCGGCATTTAGCGGATCGCGCACGGTGAACGAGATGCTGCTTTCACCGGAAAAATCGGGGAACGGCTGAACGTGTAATTGCGCATTTGCGGCATCGAACTGCGCGTTTAAATTTACGCCGGGAACAATTTCCCAGATCAGTTCGCCGGGCGCATTGGTGGAATCGACCACAAAATTCGTTAGGTTCAGCGTGAGGCTGCTATCCTCGGCAACCACAATCGGCGCGCTGAACAGCAGGTGCGGCGGCGTATTGTTTTCGGTGTAAAAAATGGTCACCTGCCCGGCGGCCGCCGCGTCTTCGGGATCGCTGACCCGGAACTCGCCGGTTTCGGTTTGCGCGTCGCCGAGCGGGGTAACGGCAATGATTTTTTCCGCCGGATCAACCCAGCGAAAAGCGAACCGCGAAAATCCTGTAAATTCCCAACTTAGCTCGCGGACGTCGTGATCCGGATCGTCGGCGTAAAGTTTTAAATCGAATTGATTTTCAGCCGCGGAATTGACAAACAATTCCTGTAAATTCAACTGCGGCGGATCGTTGACCGGCGTAATCGTCACGGCAAAGGTTGCGCTGGCCGAGGCTTGATCCGGCGCGGTAATCGTCGCGGTAATGGCGTCCCGCCCGAACCAATTCGGCGTTTGCGACTGAATTGCCAGCGCGCGGTTTTCCGCGTCAAATGTGTAGCGCAGGTTTGCGCCGCCCGAAAAACTCCAAAAAAGGTCGGCCGGCGTGAAATTACCGGCTGAGACGTAATCGTCGAGTGAAATCGTGGTTGCGCCGTCCTCGACAAATGTTTGATCGGGAATATTGACGCTGATTGGCGCGCCGCCGGTGGATTTTTCCACAAATGCAAAGCTCACATCCCGCACATCCTCAAATCCGTCCCCATCCGTCACGCGAATGCGAAACGACGCCGGCCCGCTGTAATTCGCCGGCGACGGAGCAAGACGTATCGCGCCGCTTTCCACCACCACGGCGGCGTGATTTTCCTGGCTGACGTCAATTTGCAACGCGGTCACATCGTCGTCGGGATCGATCAAAAATGAGGATTTTTGCAGCGTGGTGTCCGCACGGTTGGATATCGACGCCAGCGTCAGATCGATCTTTGGCAAACCCGCCGACACAATCGCAGACCAGGGGCTTTGGTTGCCTGCGCTGTCAATCGCGGCCGCGCGATAGGCGTAGAGATTTCCCGGGGAAACCGCGGCGTCCGTTACACGAACAGCAGGGTGAATCGTTTCCTGAAAATCCTGGAAATTATCCGGCGAATTAACCGAACGCTGCAAGCGGTAGCGATGTATATCCGCCTCGCTATTCGGATCCCATTGAATGGTCAATTGATCGGTTTGCGCAAAAACCGCGGCGCAAAATGCGCTCAAAAATGCAAGAATGATTGATATTTTTTCCACGTTTCCCACTCCGGTAATCGTTCATCGGGCATCTTCGCAAAAATGTTGCCATGCGCGAAATAGCGGGCGAAGCGGGAAGGGTGAAGAGAGAAAGGGAGAAAAGGGAAGGGAGAAAAAAAATGATGACAAGCCATTGAAAAACAACATATTGTAAACTTTAAATCAACTGTGATTTTATGAGAAATAGCGCGGGCGTCAAAAGGTTGTCAATGGATTTAAAATGGAACCGAGGTGGGAAAATAATTTACAGAGTGAAAAAACAAACCTCCAGGGTTTCCAAAACCCTGGAGGTTTAACGCCGTTATTTCACCAACAGCATTTTGCGGCTTTGCTGAAAAATGCTGCCGCGTTGGTTCGGCGTGCCGCTCAATGCGTGGCTGGAAACCCACAGGCGATAAATATAAATCCCGCTGGCAACCCGGTCGCCAACCTCGCTGCGCCCGTCCCAGGTAAGCTGGTATTCTCCCGGCGGCACGGTGCGGTTCAGCAAAACGCGCACCCGCTGTCCCAAAATATTGTATATTTCCAGGCGCACCTGGAAGCGACTGCTCCCCTCGATGCTGAAGCGAATATCGGTTGACGGGTTGAACGGGTTGGGAAAATTTTGCGCCAGGGAAATCCGGTTAGGCACGAATTCCGGCGGTGTTTTGATGCCGGTGACCACAAACGAAATGGAATCGCGGGAGGCATTGTTGTAGTTGTCATGCACGGAAAGCGTCAGGGAATGATTGCCGCGAGAGAGAAACGGCAGCGGATAGCGCAGCGTTCCCGACTGGTAACTGCCCGGTAGATATGTGAAAAAATCGGAAACGTTGATGGAATCCAGGGAATTGCCATCGATGAACAGCACCGGAAAATGATTGCCCAGCGATGAAAGATTGACGCCGTTTTCGTCAAATATATCGGCGATGAAATAAGGATCGCCGCCGCTTGCCGAATCAATCCCGGTGACGCTCAGGCTGATTTGCGGGGGCGTGACGTCCACCACGCCGCCGTCAAAACCGCCCACAGCCAGCGAATCCACAAACCCCATGCCTTCATTTAACCCGTTCCAGGTGTACGCATATAATTTGCCGCGAGTTGCAATCGAATCGTGAGGAACGTCATCGGGAACCACGAATTGCGCCGAAAACTGCCCATTGTTTACCGGCACGAGACCGCGAAAAATGGCGTTGCCGGTGGTTTCGTAAAATGTTCCGCCATTCTTTTTAATCCTGCCCGGCTCGCGGATTTCCAAAATCAAGGAATCCCCCGGTGCGCTTTGATCCACCTGTCCGCTGATTTGCACCAAACCGCGGGCTTTCAGGGTGTCGGGGGAAATGCCGGTGATGTGAATCCGCTCTTCAGGCAGGCCAATATTGGCTGCCGGATCGCCCAGAAGGTGATACTTTTGATCATTCGTCGAACCACTTTTTGCCATCATCACCGCTTTTCCCAAACTCCCGTTGGCGTCGCCGAAAAGCTGTTGCCAAAAGCTTCTTATCAAATCAAAACTCTGAAAAGCGAACACCGGTCGATTTGCTGTTAAAGTGGAAGAAAAGCCGGAAAATTCATTTTTTAACAATTCTTGAGCAATGCCGGGTTGTGGCGCATCAAATTTATATTGAAGACTCATACCGAAAAAGAAACCGGTTTTGTAACGATTTTTAACCAACGACAAATCTCGTGAAAAATTCAACAAATTTTCGTGGGTCCACTGCCGCTCGTCTGAATGCCCGTTAAAAACGATGCCCCGGTTTCCCTGGTTCAGCCAATTGATCAACTGCCGGGTCGCCGTCGGTTTTTCGCGATTTACAAAAGGATACTCGGTTTCGTAAAGCTTAAAAGTACGCGCACGAGCCGGTAAATCATTTTTTTGATTTCTCTCAGTTAAAGATAAAAAGAAATATTCATTATCACTGGGACCGGCAAACTCGTCATCGGCAATCAGCAGCCAGTTGAGCCGCCACAAACCCGGCTTAAACCGCGTTTCGCTTTCAATGGTTTTCTCCACCATGGCCGCCAGTTCGGCCGGCGTGTCCGCCGGAAAGCGGCCGATGGCAAGTTGGGGACGGATCCGCGAAAAATTACCGCTCACTTCCGGTGAATCCGAAATCCCGGTGTTTTCCCGGCGACTGTTCCGCAGCCCGGGAATAAAATCATTTTCAGACCGCCCGGGCGCATCGTTGGCAGTTGTAAAGGTGACGTCAACGAAATAATCATCCGTTGCCCGTGAATCAATATCATTATTTGCGCTGATCTCAAAAGCCGGTACCCAATTCACCGGGAAATCGCCGGAAATGTTGCGATAATCGTAATAGCCGTTTCCGGCAAGCAGCACAAATTGCGGCCGCGGGTTCCAATTGTCATAGGCAAAGCGGATAAAATTGCGGATCGCCGTCGGATCGCGCCGCCCAAAGCCAAATTCGTCGAAAATATCCCCTGTGTTGACCAGCTTTACGGAAAATTGGTTAAATGTTTCCCGGTGCGATTTCAGGGGCAGCACGGACGCTTCCATTTCGCGGTGGGCAATAATGATGTAATCCGCCCCGTCCGCCGCGGAAAAAAGTCCCCGCTGCGCCGCTTCAATGCGGACGGCGGAACGGGCAAATTGATCCCGCACCAGGAAATAACGATTCGGATGGGTCGAAAAAAGGGCGTCTTCAAACAGCGAGTCATTGTTTGTCAAAATTTGGGCGGGATTAAACGGGTCGCTGACGTCGTAAATTTGAATCGGATCGGAATCCCCGCCGCCGCGGTATTGAAATTTGAAAATCCCGTTGTCCAGCCCCGTGAGAATGGCCAGTTCATCGCCGATGAGATAGGTGTGGCGGGGATAGCGCAATTCCACCCAATCCAGACCATGCTGCCGGATGCTGTCTTCCGGCGCTTCCGGCGTGTATTCCACGGTTAAATTGTTGACGCCTTCCTGAACCGGCAACATGCCGGAAACGAGGCGATCGCCAGATATCGTAAAGGGCGGAAAGCTGGTATTGTTCAATGAAAAAACAATTTCCGCGCGGGCATTGCCGACTTCGAAATAAAAGCGAAACCGGCGCATCTGCGCGGTAAACGCCGCCTCGCCGCCGGCCACGCCGGACAGCGAAAACGCATGGGAAAACGTGTTTTCTTCGCCAAACAAATTCCAGGTCCAGACCAGCCCGGATTTGAAGCGGTTAAAACGATCTTTTTCCAGGTGCAAATAGTCATCAAACGTGTTGCGAACGGCAGCGGATGGCGTGACCGGCGTGCCGTCTTTTACCGCGATACGCTTGCCGTTTTCCACATTCCAGCGCAGCCAGTAACCGGCCAGGGTATCGTAGGGATTGCTGAGATACGCATAATCCGGAATGCCTGCGTCCCACTCAAACCGGTTGAGCGACTGGCCGTAAAACAGCAGAAAATCCTGCGGATCAAAAACGTTGTCGCCGCCGTCGTCAACGATGATGGCGACTTCCTGTAATTGCGGCTGCGGTTCCGTGGTGGAAACCGGGAGCGTTCGCTGTCCGTCGGAAAACAGTTGCAGCTTTTCCGGCTGAATCTGCGAAATTATCGCCCCGGCCTGCGCCAGTTCCTCGCCGGTGATTTTGTACATGCCCGCTTTTTTAAATTGGATTTTATAGTAATCCTGTTGAGCAACGGCCGCGATGCTCAGCATCAGCAGCAGAGATGGAATCATTTGACGAATACGCATGATGATGCTCCTAAACTTTGGTTTTTAAAACAAACGAAAAGATGAAATCGCCGGGTACTCGCGTTATTTTTTAAACCCGCTTCAACCGATCCAAAGCCGTTTTGGTGATCCGAAACGGTTTAATCCAACTGTCTGATAATTGTGTTTTAGAAAGGTAACGACATTTTTTGCGCTTTTTCAAGCGAGAAAATGAGTAGCAAAAACAAACCGCCAGGGTTTTGGAAACCCTGGCGGTTTATGGTGTTTTAAAACACGGAAAGTTTACCGCGCTTCGCTGCGTAGCTGTTTGAAGGAAAGCCCTTCCTTGAAAAAATAAACGATCCCGCCAATGGTGATGGGAATGTATTGGGTGAGGTTGAAAATGATCGACGCGCCCACGGCGTCCGATTCGGCAACGCCGAAATAGCCCAGCGCAAAGATGAAAGCAACCTGGGTAATTCCCAAATAACCCGGGGATGACGGCAGCACAATCACGAATGCCAGCATCACAATCGTCACCACCGAAGCGATGCCCATATCCATTGCGCCGACCTCCGCAGCGAGGGGATATCCTTTGAGGATCATAAAAATCGTCAGCGCGAGGTGCGCCCAGACAAACACGGAAATGCCCAGCAGCGGCAGCAGATTTTTGCGATTTCGGAAGATGGTCAACCCAAACAGGAACATTTGCAATTTTTTGGAAAGACTTGCCCGAAACCGGTCCGGCGCTTTTTCGACAAGCGCGATCAGCCCGTTGCGCAGCCGCCCGTTTTCCGAGGAAAGCAGCATCAGCAAGGCAATCAACGCGAACAATGCCGCGCCGATCCCCAGACCGCTCATTTTAATCGAGGCGGGCAGGGGCGCAATCGGCAGGACGATCAGGAAAATGATAATCAAACCAACCCCGTCTAAAAGCCGCTCGATCAGCACGGTGGCCAGCGCGGAAAACCCGCTGATATTTTCCTTTAAACCCAGCAAATAGGGGCGGGCAAAATCACCGGCGTGCGCGGGCAGCACGTTGTTGGCCATAAACCCGATCATCGTGAAGGTGAAGACCGTGTTGTAAGCAATATCCTTAACCGGTTTCAACAAAATGCGCCATCGCCAGGCCCGCAAAAACATCGACATGATGGCCATTGCCGAAACCGCCAGAATGGTCACCCAACTGACCCGCCCCAGCGACGCCCAAAAGCTGCTGAACTCGATGTTGTCAAACGCGACGACTAAAAAGAACGCCGAAAAAGAGAATGATAAAACGATTTTGATGATATAGCCCATTTTTAAAAACTGCCTTTTAAGTCATTGATTGATCGTTAATATTCAGCACACGATTCAGCACCGGACACTGTTGGGAAAGGTGGCCAAAAGCCGAGCTTTTGGGGAAAACAACGTTACAAAGCCCCGAAAATCGGGGTAAACAATCCGCTTTGTAACGAGCATCCGAACTTTGAATCAATTTCAGTTGTTCAGCCGCGGAAGCGGGACGACCAACGGAAAATCTTTCTGATCGATTTTTTTTGTAATTTAATTCTGAAAATATATTCATTGGGAAACCGCCTTCAACATTATCCCGCAACGGCAGGATCATAACACACGAAATCCATTTTGAATCCCCGCTTTTCTCTTTCGATTCTTTTGTGTATTTCGTGGGCCGAATACTCACGATTGATCATAAATTAACACTGTCGCCAAAAACCGCCCGGCTGTCATTTTCCAGCAGCCGTTTGTGCAGCCAATTCAGCTTTGATTTTGACAGGGGAATCCCGGCAATGCTCTCCTTTTCTTTTTTGACGCAATAGACCTGCACGTAACGCTCAAAAATATACAATGCCGTGTGCCGGGTCAGCGATGCCGCGTCCAGCGGGAACACGCTTTGATACGCCGCAAGAAACGCTTCAAGGGCTTGGTTGGCGCGTTTCCAGGGAAATGCGGCGGCGGCGCGGGTCAAAATGAGGTCGCTGCACATCCGGGCCAAATCATTGTAACGCGATCCCTTTCCGGCGGTTTCAAAATCCAGCAGGCTGATGGTTTTTTCCTGCACCAGCACGTTGCGAAAGGTGCAGTTGGCATGAACAAAGGTCTGATCCGTCTCAAACGGCCCGTTTTTTTCAAACCATTTGGCGATCTTTTCGCCGGTTGCATCCAGCGTTTTGGCTTTGGCAAACCGGCGGTTTAATTTTTCATCCAGCCGGGCGCGAATCGGCGGCGCTTCGACGGCGGTCCCGTTTTTGTGAAACAGCGCCAGCAAGCGTCCGGCATGTTGAAACATCGGCAGCAGCGCCTTAAAATTGCGGCGCAGCGGGTGAAAAATCCGGCGATAAAGTTCATAATTCAGTTGGGTTCCCGGCACTTCGGCGGACAGCAAATAGCCGTATTCCAGCGACGCCCGCACCGCGCGCGGGTGAAAATAAGCCGCTTCATCGCGAAAAAGCGTACGCACATAATCGAAACCGTTGATTTCTCCCTGGATTCCCAGCGGCTTGCCATTGCAGGGCAGTTTCAAATACCAGTTCATTGCGCCGTTCAGGCGATAAACGGCGTTGCGCCCCATTTGCAACAGCTTGATTTCGTAAGCTTCGCCGGACGGCGCGCCGGTGATTTTCCCGCCGCGCAATGCCTCGGCATTTGCTTCTGTCCAGCGGCACAAACGATCCGCTTCGCCGGCGATTTCTTCGGTTTCTTTTAATGAAAGAACGATCATTTCTTCAACTTTATTTTCGACCGCAAAATATACATCGCGTTCCGGGGAAATTGTCTAACGAATCAAAAAATCGCGATAGCCAAATTTAATAATCGTAATCTTGCGAAAAATCTTGCCGGATAAAGTAAATCATCGGATAATTTTAGAAGAAAGTTAAAAGCCTGAAAATCTCCAGCGAGGAAAACCTCCAGCGTTTTGAAAACGCTGGAGGTTTACAGGTTATTGAAGATAAATCCGCATGATTTCTTCCACAAT
>CAYVDX010000013.1:0-15187 GCA_964450485.1 uncultured Calditrichaceae bacterium | reverse complement strand
TGGTAATACACCCGGCATTGTGTTTTCCAAAATATTGATGCTACACAAATACGAAGAAAAATATTCTTTAACTGATCAAATTCGTAGATCATCGCGGTCCGTTTGCCAAAGTATCGCAGAAGCATGGAAAAAAAGACCCTACCCTGCACATTTTGTCAGCAAATTAACCGATTCAGATAGTGAGGCATCGGAAACAGAAGTTTGGTTAGATTTTGCTTATAAATGTGGTTACTTGTCAGCAGAAGATCATGAAAAATTCCTGGATCGATATGATCATATCGGAAGAATGCTGACAAACATGATCAATGATCCGGATGGTTGGTGTAAAAATGTTCGAAGAAAATAGATAATCAATCAACAATTAACAATACTCGCGTAACGCTCAATTTTTTCACGCTTTACGCTCTACGATTCACGACCCACGAGGAAAGATATGACTTTAGACAACGCAGTAACCGGACTGATTTACCTCATAGCGGTATTTTTTCTGTTTTTTATCGGCAAAATTGTGTATGACAAGACGCACCGGCAATTCAATTTGCGGGAAGAGTTGGTGAAGAAAGATAATTTTGCCATGGCGTTGGCGGTCGCCGGTTATTATTTCGGGCTGGTGATTGCGCTGGGCGGGGCGCTCTCCGGCGAATCAGCCGGCTGGATGATCGATACATTCGAGATTCTTTTTTACGGAATTATCACCATCATCCTGCTGAATGTTTCGATTTTTATCAATGATAAAATTATCCTGGGAAAATTTGACAACGTCAAAGAAATCGTCACTGACCAAAATGCCGGCACTGGCGTTGTGGAAGCGGCCAATCACATTGCCCTGGGCATGATCCTTTACGGCGCGATGTCCGGCGAAGGCGACTGGGTGACTGCCGCGGTGTTCTGGATTTTAGGCCAGGCTGTGCTGGTTGTCGCCGGGTTTGTCTATAACGCGATGACGCCCTTTGACATTCACGAAGAAATCGAGAAAGACAACGTCGCCGTGGGCGTGGCATTTGCAGGCGTGCTGATCGCCATCGGCAACATCATCCGCGTGGGCGCTGAAGGCGATTTTATTTCCTGGCAGGTAAATTTGAGCACGTTTGCCGGATTTGTGGCCTTTGGTCTGATCATGCTGCCCATCCTGCGATTCATTACCGACAAAGTGCTGCTGCCCGGCGAAAAATTGACCGACGAGTTGATCAACCAGAAAAAGCCCAATGTCGGCGCCGGCGTGATCGAGGCGTTTGCATACATCGGCGCATCGTTTCTGATCGGCTGGGTGGTCTGAGGAATGGAACCCCGGCAAACCGGAGCCTGCCCCGGAACGCCGGGGGCAAGCTGCGGATAACGCGGATCGGGCGGGTTTTTGCAAACATCACTCAGGGGTAAAAGACGACTAAAGTCGCCTTCAGGCGACTTCCTTAACCAAGCCTGTTGCTTTAGCATCAGGCGGCAAACAAAAAATGAAACAACAAACTTTGACATCATCCCCGCAACTGCGCGGCAATTTTCTGCTGAAAGCCTGCATCTTTGCCACGGGGCTGGCAGGTATTGTGGCGGAATACGTCATGGCCACGCTGGCCAGCTACCTGCTCGGCAACTCGGTGCTGCAATGGACGCTCACGATTTCCATCATGCTGTTCGCCATGGGCGTGGGCAGCCGGATGAGCAAACACATCCGCAGTGCTTTGCTAGACGCTTTCGTTACGGTGGAATTGCTGCTTTCGGTTTTATGCGCCATCAGCGCCATAACCACCTATTTTCTTTCGGCTTATATCAATCCCATTTCCCTGCTGGTATACGCGCTGTCGTTCGGCGTCGGCTTGCTGATCGGGCTGGAAATACCCCTGGCTGCGCGCCTGAACGATCTGTTCGAGGATTTACGCATCAACATCAGCTCGGTGATGGAAAAAGATTACTACGGTGCGTTGTTGGGCGGCTTGCTGTTTGCCTTCATCGCCCTGCCCTACCTGGGACTGACCTACACGCCCATTGTGCTGGGCTGCGTCAATTTCGCCGTGGCGGCGGCATTATTTTGGAAACACCGCGACGCGCTGAAATTTCCCCGCAGCCTGACCGCCGGATTTATGATCGTCCCGGCGTTGTTGGGCGGACTGTTGGTGAGCGCCAAACCCATCGTCATTTTCGGCGAGCAGCAAAAATATGTCGATCGCGTGATTTATCAGCAGCAAACGCCTTTTCAGCGAATTGTCGTGACCCAATGGAAGGATTACTACTGGCTCTATCTCAATGGGAATGAACAGTTTAGCAGCTATGATGAGGAACGCTATCACGAGCCGCTGGTGCACCCGGCCATGGCGGTCAGCGTTTCCCGGCGTGATGTGCTCATCCTCGGCGGCGGCGACGGGCTGGCGGCCCGGGAAATTCTCAAATATCCCGATATCGAACAAATTACCCTGGTGGATCTCGATCCGGCCATCACCAAATTGGGTTCCGAACATCCCGTTTTTCTAAAACTCAACCGCGAATCCCTGCGCGATCCCCGCGTCGTCATTCGCAACGAGGATGCTTACACATTCCTGCAAGCATCGGCACATCTTTACGATGTGATCATCATCGATTTGCCCGATCCCAAAACCGTGGAACTGGCGCGGCTTTATTCGCGGGAATTTTATCAATTGGCGGCGCGCCATCTCGCCAAGGGCGGCACAATCGTCACGCAGGCCGGCAGCCCGTTTTTCTCGCGCAAGGCGTTTTTGTGCATTTTAAAAACCATGCGCGCGGCCGGACTTCCGGCAATTGCCTATCACAACAACATTCCCACTTTGGGCGAATGGGGCTGGGTGTTGGGCATGAATGCGCCGGAAATCGACGAAAATCAATTGAAAACACAGCTCGAAAACGCTAATTTTACATCCGTCCCAACGCGCTTTTTGAATCGCGACGCCATGATTTCGATGCTGCGGTTTGGCAAAGGCGAATTAGCCGGGCTGGATAAAATAAAAATAAATCATGAATTGGAACTGGCATTGTTTCATTATTATAAGGCTGGCGATTGGGAGATATATTGAAGAATGCCCCGATAACAACACTCCCCTCCCGGTCGTAAATCGGGATGAAATCTTCTAAGATTTCAAAGATTGAAAAATAAATGAAAACGTTCATCCGAAATATCGCCAATTTTATAATACGGGAAAATTTGCACCGCGTTTTTCTGATAATGTTTCTGTTGATCTTGTTTGGCGCGGTGGGATTGGCTATTTTTGAGCCGGGCGTCAACTGGCAAAACGCCTTTTGGTGGAGCATTGTAACGCTGACCACGGTTGGCTACGGCGATATTGCGCCCACGACCTTTGGCGGACGAATCGTCGGCGGCGTTATCATGGTGCTGGGCATCGGCATTTTAGGCATGTTTACGGCAACCATTGCCAGCGTTTTTGTGGAAAAAAAATTGAAAGCGAATCGCGGAATGAACACCTTTGATTTTGAAAATCACACCATTATTTGCGAATGGAATCATCGCGCGGCGGATATTTTAAACGAGCTGCGCGCCGACCGGCGAATGGCAAACGCGCCCGTGGTTCTAATCGCAAATATTGCCGAAAAACCGCTGGATGATGAAAATCTTTTTTTCATCCGGGGAAATGTGGATGAGGAAAACCTGCAACGCGCCAACATCGGAGGAGCAAAAACCGTGGTCATTTTGGGGAATGATTCGCTCGAGGCCAACGCTCGCGACGCGCAAGTCGTTTTAGCCGCGCTGACCGTGGAATCGGTGAATCCCGATGTTTACTCGGTGGTTGAACTCGTCAGCGAACGGAATGTGCCGCACTGCGAACGGGCAAATGTGAATGAAATCATCGTGGGCAGCGAATTCAGCAGCCGCTTGATTTCCCGCGCCGCGCTGGATCACGGCATTTCCAAAGTGATGGCGGAATTGCTCAGTTCCCGGGTCGGCAGCGATTTGAATCAAATTTCCGTTCCGGCCGGGTTGGCCGGCAAGCCGTTCATCGAGGTTTTCACCGAAATGAAGCGCGCGCATAATGCCATTATTTTGGCGATTTACAATCGAAAACAGGAATCGATTGTTACAAATCCCAACGGCGATTATCTTGTTGCGCCGGATGATCAATTGGTCGTTATTTCCGACAGCCGCAATGTGAAACGGAATTAAGGGAGCAGCATGTCAATTCTATCCCGCATCGCCCGGATTGTCCGGGCAAACCTAAGCTTCGGGGAAAGCGATGATTTTGATTTGTCCGGAAAAAATCATCAATACCGGCAACAGCGGAGCGCCCGGTCAAAAGAACAATCCAATGGCGCGCGGGAAAAACAGAATTCGCAACCCCCTGAGCAAGATTCCGAATTGGCGAAATGTTACGCCAACCTGGAAGTCGCCCATGGCGCGGATTTGGAAACCGTTACTCGCGCCTGGAAAGGGTTGCTGCGAAAATATCACCCGGATTTGCATTCCAATGATCCGGAGAAGCTGAAAATTGCCAATCAAATCGTGCAGGAATTGAACCGTTCCTATCAAATTTTGAAAGAAAAACTGGAGAAATAAACGATTTTCGTCAGACGTCATGACAAAACTTTTGTTACTACAGAAAAATATGCAAAAAATAAATGAACTTGCTTATTAACTGATGTTACGCAGATAATTGGGGAAAGCCCTAAAGGGCTTGAGTTCATCTTTACAATATTCCTTTCCCCCATCGTGAACGATGGGGCTAACGTCAACATCAATTAGCTGTTAGCCCCATCGTTCACGATGGGGATGAAAAGACGATCAAAAAACAGTTTTCAGAAAACAATTGGAAAAGATTTTCGCTGTATTTAGCGAATGAAAAGACGATCAAAAAACAGTTTTAAGCCCTTAAGGGCTTTCCTGCGTAACATCAGTTATTAAGCTAAAACAGGAGAACAAATCATGTCCGTCAAAGAAAGGATCAAGAATGAAATCGAAAATGTACCGGACAAAATTCTGGTCAAGGTTTTTGATTTTATTCAGTTTTTAATTTATAAACAAGAGAAGGAGCGCCTGGCTAACTTTGCCCAACAGCGCTCCGAAAAATCTTTTGAAAAAGTCTGGGATAACGAAGATGATGCGATTTATGACACCCTTTGAGAAAAGACTTTTTGGATTTAGAGGTATTTTGTCATCAATGATATTGACAGAATTTAAGATTTAATATCGTTTTGTTGAATAAGTTAGCTCAAAGTTATCCGCGATAATCCCCCGGCAATCCCGGCTTCCCGGGACCAGTTCCGGGGCATGCCGCGGCAGAATTATTGCAAAAATTGATTTAATCCTAAACAAACAAAAGGAGGTCAGGAATGTCCATGTTAAGCAAGTTTGAAACGGTCAAAGACTATTTGATGGATTTGGACATGAAAATCGTCCGCGAGGACGAAGATGAGGAAATCGTGGTTGTGGAAAGCCCGGAGAACGGGATTCACAATTTAGTGCTGGAACAATTAATAATGGATGTGCCGGATAAGCCGGGCGACTTGTTTAAGCGGTTGTTGCAAATGAATCGCACCCTGGTACACGGCGCTTTTGTGCTGGACGAAGCAGCAAAGCGCATCATTTTTCGGGATACCCTTCAGTTGGAAAATCTCGATTTGAATGAATTGGAAGGCTCGATTCACGCCCTGTCCCTGGCCATGGCGGAATACGGCGGGGAGTTGCTGGCGTTTTTCCACGGTTAATGAATAAACACACTTTTCAAAGCAGATAGAAAGGAGCAACAAATGTCAATATTTTCCAGGATTTTTAAATTTTTTCAATCCGAAGCCCACTCCGTGGTGGATCAATTGGAAGATCCCATCAAAATGACCGAACAGGGCATCCGCGATTTAAAAACCGATCTCTCGTCCGCGATGCGCAGTTTGGCAGAGGTAAAATCGATTTCCATTCGCATGCGCAAAGACGGCGAGGATCAGAAAAAAATCGCAGCTGATTACGAACGCAAGGCGATGATGATTCTGCAAAAAGCCAAAACGGGCGGGTTGGATGCCGCTGAAGCGGACCGGTTGGCCACCGAAGCGCTCACCAAAAAAGAAGACGCGGCCAAGCGCGCAACGGAATTTTTGAAAAATCACAAGCAGCAGCAAAAGATGGCCGATCAACTTCAAGTGAAGGTGAATAAACTGAAATCGGCGATTTCCAAATATGAAAATGAGTTGATTACCCTGCGCGCCCGCGCCCGCACCGCGGATTCGATGAAAAAAATTAATAAACAGATGGCCAAAGTTGACGCCTCCAGCACCGTGGCGATGTTGGAAAAAATGAAGGACAAAGTCACCGAGGAAGAATCGTTGGCAGAGGCGTATGGCGAGCTGGCGGATTCCACTCAGTCAATTGATGAAGAAATCGACAAGGCGCTGGAAGGTGCATCAAAGGCTTCGGCGGAAGATTCGCTGGCAAAGCTGAAGGCAAAAATGGGATTGGAAACGAAGTAAAAAAGTGTTTAAGTGCTCTGGTGTTTAAGTGTTTTAATTTGCGATAACACCAGGGCACAATAACACTTAAACACGATTTGTGAAAACCGGTAAATGCTCCGCCGGCGCGTTTTGCAAGGTAGGATGCTTATCGTCTTTTTCAGAAATGATCGGCTCGCCTTCCAGCGGCCAATCGATGTTCAAATTAGGATCGCTCCACAAAATGCCGTGTTCATCGCCGGCATTGTAAAAATCCGTGCATTTGTACATGACATTCGCGGTTTCGCTGACCACGTAAAATCCGTGGGCAAATCCCGGCGGAATATAAATCTGTTGTTTGTTGCGCTCCGATAATGTGACGCCAACCCATTTTCCGAATGTCGGGGAGCCGCGGCGGATGTCCACGGCCACATCGTAAATTTCACCGCTGACAACCTGGATCAATTTTCCCTGGGCATGCCGAACCTGGTAGTGCAATCCCCGCAAAATGCCTTTTGTGGAAAATGAGTGATTATCCTGCACAAATGTTTCGCGAACGCCTGCCTCGGCGTATCGTTTCGCGTGATATGTTTCCAAAAAAAAGCCGCGCGCATCGCGAAAAACACGCGGCTTGATGATGCGCACCCCGGGCAATTCCGTTTCTATCACTTTAATAAACATTTTCCGTTGCCTTTTCCGTTGCCGGTTTCATCGTCGGTGAACCCACAGCCAGATAAGTGTAACCCAGCCCAACGAGTTCCTCATAATCGGGAATCATTCGCCGGCCGTCAATAATCAGGTACGGCGGCGTCACTTTATTTATTATTGTTCCGGAAAGCCCCCGGAATTCCTCCCAATCCGTGGAAATGAATAACGCATCCGTGCCGGAAATCGCTTCAGGGGCCGATGCCGCGTATTCAATATTGGCATACCCGGCCTTTTTTGCCGGGTCAAACTCTCGCCGGGCTTCTTCGATTGCCAGGGGGTCATACGCTTTAATTTTGCGAACACCGCGCTCAAGCAACAAATCAACGGCTTTTACAGAAGAAGCATCACGAATATCCGTGGCTTGCTTTTTAAATGCCAGACCCAACAGGGCAACCGTTTTGTTTTTGAAATCAAAATCGGCTTCGGCAACGGCTTTATCGACCAGGTAAGTCTTTTGATAATCGTTGATCGCAAAGGTGGCATCCAGTAGATCGGTATTCACATGATAATGTTTCAATTGCTGAATGAGCGATTGGATGTCCTTTCCAAAACAGTTGCCGCCGGCCCCATTGCTCATGTACGATCCCCAGGTGCTGATGCGATCATCCGCGGTCACCCCCCGGCGCAGATCATCCACCCGCACGTTGGCAATTTGCTCGCCGATCCGGGCGCCCACGCCATTCCAAAAAGAAATATACATCAGTAAAATGGTGTTTGAGAGATATTTGATTGCCTCCGCTGTTTCCGGGGTCGTTTCAATATATTTGATGCGAACATGGTTGACAAACTGCGAATAAACGCGGCGGAGGATCATAAAATCTTCTTTTCGGTCGCAACCCACCACAACCCGCGAGGGCTTACGCGCATGTGCAATAGCAGTACCTTCAGCCAGAAATTCCGGGTTGCTGGCGACGCCAAAGTTTTTTACGCTGTGCGCATGCATCACCTTTTCCACAAGCCGCCCGGTCCCGATGGGAACCGTGCTTTTGTTGGTAATCAATACCCGTTTCTGTTCTTTACGCCGTGCCAGCAAATCGGCAATTTGGTGCACGGCTTTTTCGTAATATTTCATGTTTGAGGAGCCGTCAGGGTTTGCCGGGGTTGGCAGGCATAAAAATATCACCTCCACGCCCTCAATGACCGCCGCAATATCCGTGGTAAAAAACAGGTGTTTCCCCAGGTACTCCTTGATCAATTCATCAAGCCCCGGCTCATTTACATATTTTTTTATTTCCCTGGATTTTCCGGTTGAATATGCGGCAATTTTATCAGCATCAATGTCATACCCATAAACTTTATGGCCATACTCCGAGCACACGGTGGCATGAACCAACCCCAAATAACCGGTACCCACGACGATAATCTTCATGCCTGAGATCTCCTTAAAAATCGAACGCTGTAAGTAACGCTAAAACAATTTAAGTAAAATATTTTCCAAAAATAAAACTCAAATCAAAAACTTAAATGACCGTTCAAGGAAATATACCGCACCAGCAGTAATTTGTTCAGCTTTTTCTCCTTGAGCAGACAGGCGACACGCTCCGGGATAAAGTTTGGTATTGCCGCCGCCGGGTTATCCAGATTTTTTTGAATAAATGCCTGGCGATCCGGCTGATCAAGCCATCTTTCCAAAGCCCGTTGATTTTGATCGCGTTTTTGCCGGCTCACTAAATGGCGCAACGTTTTTTTCAGCCAACATCTTTTGGGCGAATCCCAGGGATTTTCCTCAAAAAAATTGCCGAAAAAACGCCTCGATTCCGGGAAAAATGCCCGCAGGTAATAATGATAAAGCGCATTGCCGATACGCAGGGATTTATCAACATTTTGGCAGCGTTCGACAATTTCGTAATCCGCAAATGGCGTGGCAAAGCGAGAATGCTCGCTGATGTTGATCATCCGCGCAGCGGTCAGGTTGCGGGATTGGGTATAATTTCTCAACGATTCGACAAAATCCTCATGGGTATGCCCCGCGTTTCGATTAATCTCCAAAATGCCGTGCGCGCCGTTCAAAAACCAGGATTCAAACGCCGGGTTTAAAATGCCGGGCATTTCCGAATCGGGCAGCGCGTGAAAATCGTTGTAGATAAATTGTTGATAATACTGAATCTTACGGATTGACGAATTTGCTGCCCCTTCCCCGAATAGATCGCCGCCCATGGCCGCGTCGCCGATAAATTCATCCATCCAAAACCCGTGTTTAACCTGGCGCATGTGTTGATCCGCGGCGAAAATGCCGGCGTGTTCCAGCGAGACCATCAACCGGGAACGATTTGCTAATTCAGCGGCATGATTTTCCATACTGTTGCCAGGCAGCGTGGCGTCAAACATTTCCAGGGCGGCTTTTTTTGCGATTCTATTTGCCCATTTCCCGTTGCCGTTTTTAAGTATTACGGGTGAATAATCTTTTAGCCAGAGCATCAACAAGCGCGTGCTGTAATCATTTTGCGGCGTCAAAAAATAATCCGCCGGGGAAAATCGCGCAAAAAAACGTTTAAACGCTTCCTGAATGCCGATTGCCGCTTCCTGTAGATTTTTGGTGCGAAATTTGAGCGGCTTGAATTCGGGAATCCGCGCAACGGAAGCTTGCACCGCCGGTGTTTCCAGCGAAACCGAAAGCATTTGTCCCGGCTGCAGCCGTTTTACATCTTCGAAAACGCTGTGGGAAAACGGAAGGTAACCGTATTTCAAAAATTCAACCAGCGATTCTTCTGAGATCGAGGCGATTTTGCGAAAGGAAAACGGGCTGCCGCTCAAATGAAAACCGGTTTTGTTTTCAAAATAATACAACGGCATTAAACCCCAACGATCACCGGTGATGATCATGCGATTGCGTTGTTTATCCAAAATAACCAGGCTGAACACGCCTCCGGCAATTTGATGCAGCCCGGTTTCAATCGTGCTGAGGCTGATTTTTTTCAGGAGCATTTTCAGATTGATCCCGACGCTCATGGTTATGGCGCTGTCCAAATAAAAATAGCCGTCCAACATGAGTGTGTAGGCGGGGTTTTCAACGATGTGGCGCGTTTGTTCCTTTCGATAGCCAGAAATGGTCACGCTCGTTTCATCGGATTCGTACTGATACGCCGCGGCGAGAGCGGACGGCGCGAAGCGTTTTGGCGTAACGCTGACGGTGAATGTCCCGGTAATTTCGGGATCACAATTCGCGGCGTAATGTGTGGGAAAAAATTTCCGGGAATGCTGAGGAGGTATTACGACGGGGTGTGTAATTTCGCGGAGCTTCCGGTTATCCTGGTTGCCCCGTTCCGAATGAATCCGAATCATGTAAAAAATCCTCCCTTTCAAACTTATTTTCACAATCGCTGTTTTACCATTGTTATTGCCTATAACTATCGGAACGATGCGGAAATTATAGAGGAAAGCGGGTGAAAATGCTGGAGGTTTCCAAAACCTCCAGGGTTTTTTACACATCGTAATGCGAGGCAATCCATTTCTGGTAATCACCGCTTTTCACCCGTTCGATCCACATTTTGTTATCCAAATACCAGCGAATGGTTTTTTCGATGCCGGATTCAAATGATTCCCGGGGCTGCCAGCCTAATTCGGTTTTCATTTTGCTGAAATCAATGGCATATCGCCAGTCGTGGCCGGGACGATCTTTGACAAAAGTGATTAATTCGCGGCGGGGCGGGGCGCCTTTTTCCGGCAAAATCGCATCCAGCCGGTCGCAAATGGTTTGCACGACGGTTAGGTTTGGCAGTTCCGTGTCGCCGCCGATGTTGTAGGTGTCGCCGCGTTTGCCGCGCTGCATAATCAGCCAAATCGCTTCGCAGTGATCTTTCACAAACAGCCAGTCACGCACGTTGCCGCCGTCGCCGTACACCGGCAGGGGCTTGCCTTCCGCCGCGTTCAAAATCATCAGCGGAATGAGTTTTTCCGGGAATTGATACGGGCCGTAATTGTTCGAGCAATTAGACAGCGTCACCGGCAAGCCATAGGTGTGGTGATAAGCCCGCACGAAATGATCCGACGCGGCTTTGGATGCGGAATACGGACTGTTGGGCTGGTACGGCGTTTCTTCGGTAAAATAACCGGCGTCGCCCAGACTGCCGAACACCTCGTCCGTGCTGACATGGTGAAACAATTCCAGACGATCCTGATTTTTTCGCGCCAATTCCAGCAAATTGAAAGTACCGATAACATTTGTTTGAATAAAAGCACCGGGTCCCACAATCGAACGATCCACATGCGATTCCGCGGCAAAGTGGCAAATCGCGTCGATTTGATAACGATCGAACAGGCTTTCCAGAGCATTGCGATCACAAATATCCACCTTTTCAAAAAAATATCGATTCGGGTAATGTGCGGCTATGTCGCTCAAATTGTCGGGATTTCCGGCGTAGGTCAGCACATCCGCGTTGACAATTCGCCCGGAAAAACCCGTCTCTTCAAATAAATATCGCACAAAATTAGCGCCGATAAACCCGCACCCGCCGGTAACCAATAAATTTTTCATCATTCATGCCCGTTGTTTTTTATCCTGATAATATAATGTCGAATAGTGTTATTCAAAACGTTAAATCATACGAGTGCGTAACAACCCTGGGGCATTTGCTCAAACTCAGTAAAGCGTAATCAGGAAAATTTAATTGGGGTGTCATTTGGACCTCACCCCCTAAGTTTCCCGCTCCTGAAATGAGAGAGGGATTTAGGGGGTGAGGCCCAAACAACCGGTATTTTTCAAACGTAAGTTTTCAATTTTCTAACGCAAATCAATAAAGCGCCCCAGGATGGTTATGCACTCAAATCATACCACCATTTTATAACAAACAGCCAACATCCCTAATTCAAAATTTTAATCGAATTGGCAATATCATCCAGCATTTTGACATTTTCCTCGAAAATTTTTGATTTGTCGTGATGGAGGCAGAAAAACGACAGGCGCAGGTGCAAACATGCCCCGTCCGCTTCAAATGCGTGATACATATAAATCTGGCGAAACCGAAACGGCTTGCCCGGCAGGGAAATATCCACATTTTTCAACAGAAAGCTGGCATTCATGCTGATGTTTATTTCCTTCAGCGCCGCCGCGGCGTTGATTTTCAGCTTTTTTTTGCCGTCAACATTGATGAACGGATAATTCACTTCAGCGTGCTCGATGATCCAATCCTTCAGCCAGCCCGGTGATTTTGCCGCCAAACGCTTTGGAATCGCTAACTGAAGAATTTTTTTAAACAATTTTTTATCGCTCGTTTCCCAATCCTTAAAATAATTCAGATTTTTCAAAACCTCCGCGGGAATGATGCGCTGTTTTTTGCGATTTTCCTTAAAAAGCAACTCAGTCAGCATTTGCTGGGTAATGCGGTATCCTTTGCGAAATTCCGTCACCAGCATCCTGCCGCCCAGCCCCTGCTGCAGAAAAAAGCGATTGTGAATTTGTGTATCGATATTGACTTTTTCCGGCGGCGGAACGCGGACAATTCCCTTTGGAATCCCCGGCCGGACAGCCGCTTCGATCAGGATCATCATTTCGGAAAGCGCGCCTTTTTCCGGGGTTAGTTTTGCGCCGTGCTGCCGGGTTAACAGGGCAGTATTCCATTTGGTGATAACCTTTGGGCGTTTGATCAGGCTGTGTTGCTCCACATATCCGCCGGCCAGCACATTAAAAAATGTATCGTCACGTCTTTCCGGCGGGATAAAATACGTGTCCAGCGACCAGTCGGGCGGATGCTCAAATGAGAAGCCCATTTTATCATTTTTGATGGTATGTTTGGTGAGCAACAATTGTTCAATCGCGGCGCTCGCTTCCGCGGCTTCTTCTTCCGTAATCTCAATAAAACCGTTCCACTGAACCGGCTTGCGGGGCTGCGGCGGGCGTTTTTTTTGTTTGATGTCTTCCACTTTTCCCAAATCCACCGGCGTTTCCACAAAAAGAAGCGTGCCGTTGCTAAAACTGGGCATGTGAATTTCGCCCGGACCCCAAAATCGCCGCTTGCTTTTGCGTGGGTCATCTCTATTATAATCAACGATTTGCACGCGTTGGTTACTGACGATGTAATAAGTCTCTTTTTCGGTAACGCCCTCAAAACGCCGCCGCAGCCACCAATAGAATCCAAAGAAAAACAGCGCCGCAAAAATCGTCAGCAGAGATTTGCGCAACCCATGGAAAACGCCGTCAGCCATGGCCCCGCCGCTAAAGCTGCCCTGGGCATTCGCTTCCGTAACAACAATGATTAGGGCCCAAATCAACAACCCAACGCCGATGAAAGCCACCAGCCATAGAATCGGACGAAGTTTAGTGAAAGCAATTGCGTCGGGATGGGGATATCCCCACCATATTTCTTCTTCGCCTTCCGAATCCAGGTAGCGCTCCAGAATCGATGGTAATTTTTGCATAAAATTTTATCCTTTTTTGCCACTACTTGCTTTTTAATTCCCATCCCGGCGCCCCGCATAGGCGTAAACCTTAAAAAATTTGCTTGCAAAATCCGATAAATTCCCCGTCCCGGCTTTCCGAGACGGGGAATTTGGAGTGTTTTTTACCCGAAAAAATTTAAGGTTTACGCCGATGCGGTGCCCCGGGACAAGCTTTCCCACTTTATTAAATGTAACCCGCAATCGCCCCACGTTGCGCAACGATTTTTCCCGCCCACTCGCTGGCAAATTTACCCCAGGTTTCGAGCTGCTCACGCGAGAGTGCGTCCGGGCGGGGTTGTCCCGGCGCGTGAACAAATTTTGCCAGAAATGCCGCTAAAAAGGCATCGCCGGCCCCGGTGGTATCAATGGCGTTGACGGGCGTTGCCGGTATGCTGATGTTCTGTGTGCGCGTGTAAAAATGCGCGCCTTTTTCGCCGACGGTGAGCATCACCAGCGACGAGCCTGCCGCTAAAATGTCGCCCGGCGACTGATCGGGAAAAAATTGGGACTGATCCGCCTCGCTCAATTTGAGAATATCCACATATCTCAATGCGCGGCGAAACCGCGCTAAAATGTCGTCGGGATTTTTCATCAAATCGATGCGAATATTCGGATCAAACGAGACGATGCAGCCGTTGGTTTTGGCGATTTTCAGCACTTTTTGGGTGGTTTCCCAGGTGACATCGCCAAGCAGCGCAACGCCGCCAAAATGAAAAACACGGGCGTGATCGAGCGCGGAAAGCGGCAATTTTTCAAACGCAATATACTGTTCCGCGCTGTCTTTGGCGTTGTGAAATTCAAAATAGCGCTCGCCGCCCCGGTTTAGTCCCACAAAGGCCAGCTTGGTGGGATGATTTTTGTCGATCAAAATGCCGCTTGTTTCAACGCCAAGTTGGCGGATTTCATCAATCAAGTATTCGCCAAAGGAATCGTTTCCCACCTGGCTCCACAGCGAAACATCAATACCGTGATGATGCAGACCGACGGCCACATTTGCCGGCGCGCCCCCGGCATTTTTTTGAAATCGCTCAACTTTCCACAGCGGTTTTTCCGGTTCCAGGCTGGTAAAATCGATGATTAGCTCACCGAGGCAGATGACTTGCATACAATTTTCTCCGGTTGATGCTGCTGTTGTTCCGGAATTTACAAAAAAATGAGGGAAATTGGGAAGGGGAAAATGTTTGTAAGGAAAATTAATCGTGCTGCATAACAACTAATCGCGTACAAAAGAATTACCCTGCTGAAATAGCAGGGTAATTTTCTCAAAAAAGGCGGGTTTCAGATCACCATCATTTAATGTTACAGCCGTCAGGAAGACGGCAGCACTTCGCCGGGTTTTTGAACAGCGGCAGGATTTATCAGCGGGCGGGTGCGCACATTGTAGTAGTATCCGATAAAAATACAAACGAGCCCGATCAGCTCGGTTACGTAAAGCACTTCGGTGTAGCCAAAGCGGGTAAACGTGCCGCCGATGCCCGGCAGCAGCGCGCCAACGGCGATATACACATTGCCCAAAAAGCGGTAATATGTATCGCGGACTTTTTTGTAGCGGATCGCGGAAAGTATCGCGCCGCCAACTAAAAAAATGAAGGCATAAATATTGATAAACGGGCTGAACAGGCGCACCCAATGCCAGACAATCACATTTCCCGAAAGGCGTTGCGGTTCCACCAAATCGAAATGAAGCGGGGTCAGCAGCACGCAAATCGCGGCAAAAATGATAAACGGCGCG
>CAYVDX010000012.1:11644-15582 GCA_964450485.1 uncultured Calditrichaceae bacterium | reverse complement strand
GCCGCGATGTGCGCGTCGTCATATTGCAACGCACCGATTGCACCGCCGGCCGGGCTGATGACGTCGGCCCGTTGCACGGGGTAGGGGATTTGCCCAAAGCTGAAATCCAAGCCCTCAAAAATTGAACCGGCGCTGCCGGTGACGTTCACCGTCCCCGCGCTGTCGGAGGCAAAATTCGCTTTCAGATAATCGCCCAAAAACGCACCGTCGTCGCTGGTCGCGCTGTCGGACGCCGTCAAATCCCAGGCGATCTCCGAGCCGCTGACGAATAGATTGCCGCCGCTTTCCAAATAGGATTTGAGCAGCGCCTGTTCATCCGCGCTGAAGGTTTCATTCACCGCGGCTTCGTCGCCGACAAACCAGAAAACCGCGTCGTAATCCGCTAAACTGATGAGATCATTCTCAACAGATTCATTGGGCGCGGTGTCAAAGCTGACGGAATTTGCCATCAGCGCGGCGCCGTAAGTATAGGCAAAACTGTGATTGGGGCTTGTCCAGCCGCCGTCCGTTCGATCAAACCCATCGACGAGCAGCACCTTGTGGTCGGCGAAATCGCCGTTGCTCATGCCGTACACATCGGAGAAATCGCTTTCGTTGGGAACCGGCGCATCGTCCACCGCGCTCAGGCGAAAATAGATATCGCGATTGAGAATTTGCGGAATGGTGGTATCGTTGACCGACGCGGTGTACACATTTTCACCGCGAAATCGCGTCCAGTTTTGATTATCAAAACTAAAAAAGAGCCGGTAGCCCACCAGGTCGCTGGCGCTATTGGGAACCCAGGCAACGCGTATTCCATCCGGAATTTCTTTCACGATGCGAAGATCCGATTGCGGCGGCGCGGTAAAATCCGCTTCCGTGGTGTTCACCGCCACGTACGCGGTGTCGGTGTTGCCGCGCGTATCGGCCGTGAAAACCATGACGACGTAATCGCCGACCGGCACTGCCGCGGTGTTCCAAAAATTGTCGCTGCTAAGGTTATTCGTCACCTGGTAAGTGTGGCTGGTCGTGCTGGAAAGCGTGCTAAAATAAACGATTTTCACCCAGGAATTGCTGGGCTTGGTGTCGAATTTAAAGCGCACGCCGTTGTTGGGCGGCTCAAAAACCACCGTGGATGTGTCCGCGCTGAGAATTTTGTAACCGATTTTATAGGTGCCGTTGTTCAAAAACGCCGTGGAACTGCCCGGCGGGCCGTTTTGCTCGTCCACTTTTACGACGATGTCCACCAACCCGCTCAATGCGTTGCTGGGAAATTGGTTGGTGGTGTTGTTTTGATAAAAGCGCACAAAGCGGATAATCGGCGCCCAGGGATCGCTGTACGGCTCAAAACCGTTGGTCGGCAGCAAGCTGTTTTTCTCCGATCCGACAAATCCGTTGGTAAAATGCACGTGCCCCAGCCCCGGCAAAATTCTCCCTAACACGGTTTGCGAAACAAACACCGAGTCACCGATGGACAACGCGGGATTTGGGGCAATGTGCACATACGCGACGTCCTGCACGCGCACAAACGCGTTGTTTCCCTGCGTCGCCATGCTGGTGACAATGCCGCTTTTGACCGGGTAAACCGGCGAGTTGTCGGCTTTGGGAATATCCGTGCCGTTGTGGAAATGATCGCTCGAACCGGTGTCCCGGTATTCCGCGAAATTGCCGGTGATCTGGTGATTCTGATTAAACGGCGTCAGCGGCCACGCCATCGTTTGTGCAAACAGCGCCTGGTTTGACAGGAAAACTAATGTAAACAACATTAATAAGCATGTTACACTCGTTCCACGCTCTGCGTGGAATGCGACGCCCGGACGCTCTGCGTCCAACATCCCCGATGTAGGCGACCTATCGAATGTGTGACGCAGAGCGTCATGGTTTTTACGTTCCACGCAACGCTTAGAACGAGTTGTTAATAATTTCATGGCAGCTCGTAAATTTGAGATTCGTTTTGAAACCCGATAAAAATATGCGATCCGTCGGGCGACAATTTCAACGCCGGTTTTTCAAAGTTTTGATACTTTATTGGCAGATCGCGCGGTAATTTTCCAGCGGCATTCAGCAGCTTCAAGCGCGGGTGCGTAAAAATAAATTTATTGTCCCGGAATTCGCTTTTGCCAATTAACATCGCGGTCACAGCGCCGTCATTTGAGGCTTGCAGCGCGGTGATCATGCCCTGCTGATGGGGAAGTTGAAATTGCCAGCGCTGTTTTCCGGTGTTCGCGTCCACGCCGATTGCCCGGTAATTTTCCGCCAGCACCAAAAAACGGCTGTCCGCGGAAAAATGCGCATTTTTGAACAAAACCGGAATTCGCGTGATTTCTTTTTGATGCTGATCAAATAAAATCGTGGTTTTCTCAAGCTCGCCGCGCAGGGAAATCGTGTAGCTGGTCACGGCAATTCGGCTGCCATCCGATGAAATCGCGACGTTTGAAGTGTTTGCGCCCGGCAACGCCTGTCGCCATTGCTCGTTGCCGTTTTTGTCAAAAACAAATAGTTGCGGCGCGCCGGAAGGGTTGGGCGCATCCGCCCCGGCCGGTGAGGCAGCGCGTTCGCCGGCGGCAACCGCAATTGTTGCACCATCTTCGCTGATGTCCACCGTTAGCGCTCTTTCCAAATCGTAAGCTGCGCCGGAAAATAGCTTGATTTCCTTTTGCAGGCTGCCGCGCGGATTGTAAAATTGCAGGATTGCCGTGGAATTCTGACCGAAAATCACCGCGCCATCGCGGTCGGAAATGGCGGTGGCCGGATAGGAATCATCAAAAAAATGCGTTTTTTGGATGTCGAACAATCGCTTCCCGTCAGCGGCGTAAACCGTCAGCGTCAGCGTGGCGTGAATATCGGATTCATTTTCCCGGCGGCTCAAAACACCGAAAAACCGCCCGTTTTTTGAAGCGATGAAACGAATAAAACCAGGGGGAAACGGAATCGATGATGCGCCGCCTCTTTCGCGCCGGGACAGTGCGTTTTTTCCAATCGATGCCGCCAAAAACGTTGGATCCGACGGATTGCCCGGCATCAGCCATTGCGATGCGGTTTCCGTGATTTTGGTTGCCTTCTCCAGTGAAAGCGGCGCGCCAAACGCTTCATTTTCCTGGGCAAATAAAAGATGACCGGAGAGCAGCACAAGTAAAATAAAAACAGTTAATTTCATAAAATCCTCACGTGGTGTTTTCTGCATTGATTTTTTTGAACGGTCTCGACGATAAAAAGTTCTTTGGTTGCCACGACACAAATTTCGCGATTTTTCACCTACGAAATCAACATTGAATAATAATTTATCCGAAACAAACATTGTAAATAAAATCTTTTTGAAATCAGAAAAAATGTCTTATTTTTGTCTCTTTTACGGAAACGCGAATAACAAAAACACCCACATTTTGTTTGGAGAATGTGATGATCCGAAAAATTTTGGTCGGATTATGGCTGACCGCTTTTTTATTGACCAGCCTTTTTGCCCAAAGCACTTTTCGGCTGATGACGTACAACCTGCTTAATTTCCCCGGTGATGACGCCGTCGTGCGTTTGCCTGACTTTCGCACCATCGTATCGGATGTTCAGCCGGATGTGCTTGTCGGGCAGGAGTTGCAGTCGTTGAGCGGGGTCAACCAGTTTTTAAATGATGTGCTGAACACCGCGCTTTCCGGTTACGCCGCCGGCACATTCGTGCAGAATTTTTTTGGCGCCAGCGCTATTTTTTACAAAACTTCAAAATTCACATTTTTAGCGACCATTGCACATCCGACGACATTGCGTGACATCGCGGAATTCCAATTGCAGGAAAATCAAACCGGGGAAGTTTTACGGATTTTTTCGGTGCATCTGAAAGCCAGCAGCTCGCCGAGCAACGAAGCGCAAAGAGCCGCGGAAGTGGATGTGCTTCGCCAGGTCACCGACGCTTTGCCGGCCGGTTCGTTTTTTATCGTTTGCGGCGATTTTAATATTTATCATTCCAG
>CAYVDX010000012.1:0-11634 GCA_964450485.1 uncultured Calditrichaceae bacterium | reverse complement strand
GCCCAACAGCGACGGCGACGTCAATGATCCGCTAAACTCAAACGGAACCTGGCACAACAACAGCAGCTTTGCCGCGATTCACACCCAATCGACCCGCACCACAAACATCGGTTCGGGCGTTCCCGGCGGCCTGGATGATCGCTTCGACATGATTTTGCCCTCCGACGCGGTGATGGCGAGCGGCGGATTTACGTATGTCGCCGATTCCTACACCACTTTCGGCAATGACGGCATGCATTTTAATGATGATATCAACACCCAGCCCAATACGGCGGTCAGTCCGGTCGTGGCGGACGCGTTGCAACTCGCTTCGGACCATTTGCCGATTTTTGCGGATTTTTTGATCGAATCCGCCGGCGGGCAAGTTTCCCGGACCATCGATGTTTCGCCGGGATGGAATTTGCTCGGCTTACCGGCGGCAACAACAAATTCACAGTACCAGGCGGTTTTCCCAAACGCTGAAGTTGGCTCTTTTTTCAGCTATGACGGCGCATATCATGCCGCGGATAGCTTCCAGGTTGGCGTTGGATATTGGCTCAATTTTTCCGCCGGGGAAACCGTGAGCATCACCGGTGTGGAAATTAATTCGGCAACCGTGAATTTAGCAACCGGCTGGAATTTGATCAGCGGCTTGAGCAGTAAAATCGCCGTCGCTGATATTAACGATCCCGGCAATATCATCATTCCCAACACTGTTTTTGGCTATAACGGCGGCTATTTTCAGGCGGATACGCTGGAACCGGGCAAGGGATATTGGCTGAATACTTCCGGCTCAGGGCAAATTATTTTGAACGCCGCCGGGAAATCAGGGGACGCCGCAAAACGCTGAAATGCGCTTGCTTGCGAGGCATGAAAAATGATGTGTAAAACCTGAAAAAATGTAAGCTTACGCATCACGCATCACGCATCACGCATCACGCATCACGCATCAAAATCAGGAAAACAGAAATTGTTATTCAAAAACCTTCTAAAATTCACAGGGAGTTTTTATGTGTCATCGTTCCGTATTTCGTTTTGTAAAAATGTGCGTCGCCGTTGTTTTTTTACCGGCGCTGTTGTTTGGCCAGGGCAGCCCGAATGTCACGCTGCTCAAGCAGTTGGATGACTATTCCGTCGGTTACAACGATTGCTGGGGATACACCGCTCCGGACGGTCGCGAATACGCCTTGCTTGGCGTAAAAAGCGGCACCAGCATCGTTGACATTACCGACGCCGCCAATGCCCAGGAAGTCGCGTTTATTTCCAGTTCTTTTTCCACCTGGAAAGACATCAAAACCTATCAACATTACGCCTACACGGTCACGGAGGCGGACAATATTTTGCAGATCATCGATTTATCGAATTTGCCGGTCAGCGCAAGCCTTGCCGCGACTTACAACCTTGGTTTTGCCACGGATCCGCACAATATTTATATCGATGAAGCCGCCGGAATTCTCTACGGGGCGGATGATTTTAACACCAATCACGCCGTGCACATTCTCAGCCTTTTTGATCCCTTGAACCCGGTGGAAATCGCTTCGCTGGGACCGGATGCGCACGATATGTACGCGCAAAACGGGAGGCTTTTTATTGCCGAAGGCACCAATCCGTCCATCGGCATTTATGACGTCAGCGCTCCGGCAAACCCGGCGTTTTTGCAGCGGATTACCATTCCGGCTGCCGGTTATGTGCACAATGTTTGGCCAACCGCGGATAACAATTACGTCATGTCAACCGAGGAAACGAACGGAAAAACCGTCAAACTGTGGGATGTCAGCGATTTGAATAACCCGGTAATCACCGATACGTATCTCGGCCCCAACAATATTGCCCATAACGCGCATATCAAGGGAAATTTCGCCTATCTTTCCCACTACGAAGCCGGGCTGCGCATTCTCGATATTTCCGATCCGAACAATATTTTTGAAGCAGGATTTTACGACACGCCGGATGCCTGGGGGGCATTCCCGTTTTTTGTTAGCGGCAAAGTGTTGATCTCGGACATCAGCGGCGGGTTGTACGTGGTGTTTTTTGATGGCGCGGTGGAGGAAAGCAGCGTCAGCAATTCTCTGAATTCGGGGTGGAATTTGGTTGGTTTGCCCGTGCAGCCATCGGATACTTCGGTGTCTGCCCTGTTTCCAAATGCCACGCCCAACACCCTGTTTTCGTATAACGGCAGCTATATCAGTGAATCCGGCTTGCAGAGCGGCAAGGGGTACTGGATTAATTTGCCTGCCCCGGAAACAGTGACTATCACCGGACAATCCATCGACAATCTCGTGCTAAACCTGCAAGCTGGGTGGAATTTGATTTCAGATATTTCCTGCCCGATGGCGATCAGCAGAATTTTGGATCCCGATAATATCATTGTGCCGGGAACGTTTTTTGGATTCGACGGCGCTTATGTCTCCGTTGACTCTTTGAAGCCTGGGAGAGCGTATTGGGTAAATACCAACAATGCCGGACAAATCACCCTGGATTGCGCCGGGGCGGATGTGCCAAAGGCTTCGCAGCGCATCGCAAAAGGGGAGTTTCTGGCGGACTTTCCCAAATTGACCATCACAGAAGCCGAGACCGAAAATCAGCGAACGTTGTATTTCAACGTGGAGTTGCCGGAGAAACTGGATTTTCTGCAATTCAGCCTGCCGCCCACGCCGCCGGCCGGCGTTTTTGACGCGCGTTTCAGCAACGATTCCCAAATTTCAGAAAGCGCTGAATCAGAAATACGCTTGCAGTCGAAACATTTCCCGGTTATCATCATTCCCGGCAATTTGGATACGGGTTTTTCGCGGCAAATCGTGTTAAATGAAATGATCGGCAATGAAGTTATCGCGAGCCATCGTCTTAAAACTGGGCGTCAGGTCGTGTTGCAAAATCCGCGCGTCCAAAAACTGCGGTTGAGTGTCAGCGACGGGATTCCCACAACGTTCAACCTCTATCAAAATTACCCAAATCCGTTTAACCCGGAAACAGCTATCAGCTATCAGCTATCAGCCAGAAGCCAGGTAAATTTGACTATTTTTGATTTGTTGGGACGCAACGTGCGGACCTTGGTGAAGGAACAGCAACCCGCGGGAAATTACGAAATTAGCTGGGATGGACGCGATGCCAGCGGCGTTTATTTGTATCGCGTTTCGGTCGGGGATCAGCAAGTTACACGGCGGATGGTGTTGCTGCGTTAAAAAGCGAGAAACCATTGCGTTTGTGAGTGTGTCACCAGCAGACGCCGGGCGCGGCGCGCAGGTATTGATCGTCCGATATTTGGTTCAGCATAAAATCCGCCACATCCGCGCGGGAGATGCGCACGGTCCAGAGGTAATTTCCCACCCGCGGTCCGTGTTTGTAAACCCCGCGTTTCTTTCCATTCGTTAATACGCCCGGTCGAACGATGACCCAGTCCAGGCTGCTATCGCGGATGATTCGTTCCTGGCGGTGTTTATCCCACCAGTAAAATTGCAGGATGACCGGGATGACAAAGCGCGTGTAATACACGCCTTGCCGTCCGTAGCTGCGGCCGCCCCCGAGAGATGTTTCGCAGATAAACCGGCGCACTTCCTGCCGTTTCATGGCGTTGATCACTTTCTCCGTGCCGGCGGAGAGGATTCGGTTGGGATAAAACAAACGTTTGTGTCCCAATGCCGAAAGAACAACATCCTGACCCTTCACAGCCGCTTCCACCGAGGACTGATCGAGCACATTCCCCTGGTGAATGGCTAACCGCTCGTGCTTGATCTTCAGTTTTGACGGTTTACGGACAAACGCCGTGACCTGATGCCCTCTTTCCAATGCCTGGGCAACTAATTCTTTTTCGGTGCCGCCGGTCGCGCCAATAATTAATATTTGCACGTTATTGTTTACCTCTTAATTGTATGAGCTGTAGAGATTCCGCGCCAGGACTCATCGACGCCCAACCGGAAAATTATACCCGACGCCAACCCGAAAACCGTATTCCGTGGGGTCAAAGCGGTAGTTAAACTGAACCGCTTGCAGTTGCACCAACAGCGTTTTGACAATGCGAAAATCGAGCTTAAATGCAGCCATCCATCGCTCTCCGCCATTTCGATCTTTAAACAACCAGGGCGTTGCGCCAATCCAAAGTTTATAATAGTAGTTGTGATCCGATTCAAAATTCATCCCAACCGAAAAGGGCGAGTAAAGTAAATCGGTCAGGAAATCCACGCTGAGATAAAGTTTCTTCAAATCGCCGATTTTTAAACGAGCATTCGGCAGCACCAGCCCGGGAAAATATGGATCATTGGGAAAATTGAATAAGATCAATCCCGGTTCAAACCCGACATTTCTCCCGGCAAATACCGAATACAGGTTGATGCTGTAAAAAAGCACACCGTCTTGCGGAATGCTGCTGTATTCGTAAGTATATTGTCCATAAATCATTGTTAGCCGCAGGGCAAATCCGCTGCCGTTTGCAAGCGGGTGAGCGTTTAACATGACTTCCTTGTAGTCGCCTTCTAATTCCTTGTTGCTTCCGGCGCCCAACATCATATTGACGGTATAAATATTCGGGGAAGCGGGTTTGTAATAATGTGTGTTCCAGATGCCGCGGTGTTTTTGTTTCGCCTTTTGCTCGGCGGCCAGGTACGCTTCTTCAATTGGCAAACCGGCTTCTTTCGCCAATTTCCCAAAACCGTTTTCCAAAAATTTTTTGTTGAAATCAACGGTTTGCAAGGGGAATTTTTTCCACATTCGTACCGGGCGAATGCCCGCCGGCCCGCCCGTTGACGCAAGATATTCTATTTCTACAGCCCGATTGAGCATTTCCGATTTTGCATATCGCTGGACGGAACGCGCAAATGAGCGGATGTTGGGATTGGGATCAGTGATGGAAGGCGCGTCGATATATGCCAGTTTAATTTTTTGCCCGCCCTTGGTCTCAAAAAGGTTGCTGTCCAGTATCTTCCGGATGACGACTTCTTCGGCGGAGAGGTGAAGCGAAAAAACGAACAGGAAGAACGGAAAAAATGAACGTGCGTATTTCATGGGTCATCACTCACTTAAAATTTCCATCAAACGATGATTAGGGGCGTTCAATTGAACGCCCCCTGCTGCTTGTGCGTACCAACAATTAAAAACCGGTATTGCGACGCCCCACCGGAAAGCGAAAGCCGACGCCCATCCGAAAACCGTATCGCGTTGGGTCATAGCGATCGTCGATCCGAAGCGCCTGCACCCGCAACAACAGCCTTTCTGAAATGCCAACTTCTGTCTTAATTGCGGCGGACCATCGATGCTCACTGGTAACAAGCGATATGGGTGTGAGGCCGACCCAAATTTTATAATACCGGCTTTGATGCGATTCTACATTCATTCCAATCGAAAAGAGAGAGTATAAATCCGTCAGAAAATCCAGGCTGAGATATATTTTTTGTAAATCGCCGACTTTTAGCCGGGCGCTTGGCAGCACTAAGTTGCGGTACTTTCTTTCATAGGGAATATGGAGATAAAAAATTCCCGGCTCAAACCCAACGTATTTTTCGGAAATGATGCCATAGAAATTCAAAATATAGTAGAGCACACCGTTTTGCGGTTCGCTGTATTCCCGGGTGTATTGCCCGTAAGCCGTTGTCAATCGCACGCCAAATCCGCCCCTGTTCGTCAACAGCTTTGTGTTGAGTAAAATTTCCTTGACGAGCGGCTTATCCGCGCCGTCGTCTTCGCTGAGTCCAACCATCAGGTTTGTGGCGAATATGTTCGGCGGCGCGGGTTCGTGCAAATGCGGATTCCAGACGCCGCGCTGCTTTTCTCTTGCTTTTTGTCCGGCTTTGCGGTATGCCGGATCAATGGATAAACCGGGGCGTTCCGCCAGTTTGCCAAAGCCTTGCTCAAGGTATTTTTTGATGAAATCAATGGTTTGCAGGGGATATTTTTTCCAGAGACGCACCGGGCGAATGCCTTCCGGATCATCCAAATCGGAAACATATTCAATCTCAACGGATTGCCTGAGCAGTACCTTCATGGCGTACCGCCGGACGGTGCGGGCAAAGGCGCGGATTTGAGGATCGGGGTCAGTAATTGAAGGCGCGTCAATGTATGCCAACTTAATTTTCTGTCCGCCCTTGAGTTCAAAGAGGTTGCTGTCCAATATTTTTCGGATGACGACTTCACCGGCAAAGAGGTGAAGTGAAACAATGAACAAAAAGAACGCGCTAAACAAACGGACGGGTGTCATGGTAAATGGGATTTTTTTTATCGAAATGTAAGGAATGAGTGCCCGGATTTCAAGCAATAGTCTAAGTTGGGAACACGTTCGGCATATTTGTTCCTGCGCGCCTTTAAATGTGAATTTTTGGGCTGCGCCTAATGGGTTACAATTAGTGTTCTGTGAATTAATGACGGGTTATCCCCGATGGATGCACTATATATTATGAAATCGTTGATTTTTTCTGAAAAGATGCTTAAATTTTTTTAAACACATTCTTGTTTATTCAATCACATTTAGGAGGGGCCAATGATGAGAAAGTTCATTTATTCATTTATTCATTTATTCATTTATTCATTTATTTGGTGACGTGTGTTTTGCTTCTTTTTACTTCTACCGAATTATTTCCTCAACACATACCGCCCGGCCATGATGAACAACATAATATCAATTCCTGTTGTGCTGGATATGCTATGGCCAGAACATTTGGAAAAACATGGAATAGTCCTGATTGCCCTGCAAGTAAAATCAACATTGAAAAGATTGCTCCGGGTACCGCTGCTTTGTATTTTTATGAACTTTCTTTTTCGTACCCCACCCAAGCTGAGGATATCATAACGTTTAATAATGACGCTCACTACGTTTATGTGGTTACCGGCGGAACTTCATCAACATCAACCATGGTTGACTTTGTAGCGTATTGTGGCGCGAATGTGGAGACAAAAAATAAACCATTATCTTTAGTTATTAACGGTGGCGGCAGTATTGCTGCATGGGGAAATCCGACTGGGATTTTACGAAAAAAACCGGTCTGGTCCGCTAAATTTCTAAACAGCTTCGGCAGCGGCAAGATTAAACTCGACGGGATGGAATATAATACCGGGCACCAATTGGATAGCTTGTATTGGGATGATTCAGTAAATGCTGATGCTGTCGAGGATGGTGAAAAACATGGGGGTTTTACCCAACGATTCCAACGCTGGGAAGACAGCAATGGCAATACGATCTCTACCGAACCTGCAGCCAGTCTGCCGATCATTCATCGCATAACCGGGCCAACAAATGCCGAAGTGTTTACCGCCAAGTTTTTAAAGGAGTATGAAATTTCTTTTGAAAACGTTTTTGTCGGTCTAAGCAATTCAGGGATTATGAAGATCGACAATGTTCAATACACCCTGCCAACGAATTTCTTTCCGGTGTTAGAAATTAACACGATCCTCGCGGAAGCGCTTAACGGGCAAGTATTTAGTGGTATCCGCTATGATTTTGATCATTGGGGCGACGGCAGCGCGACTCGCTCAAAAACCTTCTCCCCGACAGGAGACTGGACCTATAAAGCTACTTTTATCGGCAAACCGCTGCAGGTTCAGAGGGTGCATGATATTGGCGCGGTGGGTCAGCCGATTAAATTAGAATGGAATATTCACCCGAATGCTAATTGCAGCTACCAGGTCTGGCGGAAAGTAAAAAACGTGAGCGGACCCACCCAAATCGCCACAGTTGCCCATAATGTTACCACTTATACCGACCCGCTCTATTCCAAAACCGCCACTTATTCCGATGACCTCATCAGCTATGATGTGCGGGCTTTTTACAGCATCGAAAACACCACCGCCGATCCGAGCTGGTACACCGTTTATGGCAATATCTTTTTTAAACAGGACGACAGCACGGCTGTGGATAGTTTCTATCGATTCAATCCCGTCGTAGAGAATAATCTGTTTAATTTTCCAAATCCTTTCAACCCCAGCACCACCATTCAATATATTTTACCGGAAACCGGGCATGTACGTATTTCCGTTTATGACGCGAGGGGTTCGCTGGTAAATACGCTTCTGAATCAGAATCAAGGCGCTGGAACCCAGACCGTGGTGTGGGATGGTACTACGGAGGCCGGTAACCCGGCAGTTTCCGGGGTTTATTGGGTGCATTTGCAATCCCAGGGAGTGACCCAAACTCATAAAGTTATGTTAATCCGTTAAAAAACAGGGGAATGAAAATGCATCATAAACCATATTTGTGGCTTATTATTTTTGTGTTATTTGCCCTGACCTGTAAAAAGTCTCCGACCGGGAACGAAAAGCAATTGGTGCGACGGGAAATGGTGCTGTTTGCCTCAGACCGCAACGGCGGGAACATGAACATCTGGATGATGGAGAAAGACGGCAGCAATCCCCGCCAGCTAACCTTTTATCCCGATGGGGACTATTGGCCGGCGGATATTTCGCCGGATGGGCGCCAGTTACTGTTTTATCGCCATGATGCCCGCACTTTAAAAGAAGCAATTTATATGATGGAAATAACAGGCGCTCAACCCGCGGAAGATGATTTCTTAGTGAATCGGTTGTGCATTCCGGGGAATTTTTTCCCCGATGGGCAGCAATTTGCCTATTTTCAATTTACCTGGATTTCCGACAGTATCGGGCATGATATTTTATACGCTTATAATCTCGCTGACAACGGTTCAACCCAAATATCACCGGATAGCGTCGCGCAATGGGCACCCCAAGTTTCTCCGGATGGAAAACGGATCTGTTATAATCAGAATGGTGAAATAAATGATGACAGCCAATTGGCGGTATTAGACCTGGAAACAAACCAGCGGCAAGCCCTTACGCCCGATCAACAGGGAAGACATGCCAGAAGAGGGCGGTTTATCGATAACCATCGTATCATTTTTACAGCTAACTTTGATGTTTATGGGTATGATTTGTTTCTAATTGACTTAAACACAAGGAATATGACTGCAATTGTCCCGGAAAAAACAGAATTTAGTGACAATCCTTTTCCTGATACCAGCGGCGCCAAAATTTACTTTCGTCATGGCGACGGTGTCGATCCTAAGGAGAACTCAGAAATTTACGTGGTAAACATCGACGGCAGCGGCTTTACCCGGCTAACCAATAACCAATACCGCGATGCTGCCCCGGTAGTGGGTGTGGTGGAGTTTTTAGAATAGTGCACCTTATCCCGGTTTCAAGCAATCACTCAAACAAGCCGTCACGCGGACAAAATGCTTTTCAGCCGTTGGTAACCGCTTTTGCTGACCGGCACGTCGCTGCCGTCGGCGAGGCGCAGTTCGTAGCTGCCTTTGGCCATCGGCTCAAGCTGTTTGATGGCGGAAATTCGCACAATGTGCGAGCGATGAACCCGGATAAAAACCGCTGGATCGAGATGCGTTTCAAAGTATTTCATGGTTTTCTGCTTCAAAAATTTGCCCATGCCGGTGTGCAGCATCACGTAATCTTCCATTGCCGCAATGCGGATTAATTTCCCGGTGGGAATCACCGTTATTTTGCCGCTGTCCTTGACAACGATGCGTTCCAAATAGGCGTCGCCAGTGTGTTGTTCCAAAAGATGTTGATAGGTTTTTTCCCGCGCGGTTGAATCACGGAGCAACCGTTTCGCTTTCTCAATGGCTTCGGCAAAACGCGGCTTTGAAAAGGGCTTCAGCAGATAATCCGCCGCGCTGACCTCAAACGCTTTCAGGGCGTATTGATCATAGGCGGTGGTAAAAATAATCGCCGGGGGATTTTCCAGCAGTTCGAGCATTTCAAACCCGGTGAGCTTGGGCATTTGAATATCCAGAAAAATAAAATCCGGTTGATGGGTCTGGATTGCTTTTAACGCCGTGAAGCCGTTTTCGCATTCCGCGACAATATTTATTTCGGAAAAATCTTCCAAATATTTGCGAATCAATGCCCGCGCCGGGGCTTCATCGTCAACAATCACCGCGCGATAAGCGGTTGATTCCACCTGGCCCGCGGTTAATTCACTGTGCAATAGCAAAAAGAACATCTGTGAATTCCTCTCCTGAAATGATTTCAGTGTTTGAGCTTAACATTCAGAGCTTTAGTCTCGTGATTCGTGATTCGAGATTTTTGATTCGAGATTTTTGATTCGAGATTCGTGATTTTTGAGTTGTAGATTTTTTTACGCCCCACGCCCCACGCATCACGCCTCACGCATCACCGGAATATAGATTTTGACGCGAAACAAATCGTCTGTTTTTTCGATTTTCAGCAAATTTCCGCGCTGGTAAATCATGGCCAGCCGACTTTTGATGTTTGCCAAACCCACGCCTTCGCCTTTGTGGGGCGTGGACCGCGAATCAAAATTATTTTCCAAAGTGATCACTAAAAAACCATCTTGCACGCGGCTTTGCAGGCGAATGGAAACCGGCGAAAGGCTTTCGTAAACGCCGTGTTTAATCGCGTTTTCCAACAATGGTTGCAGCAGCATTGCCGGTGTTTTTATTTTTTGATGCGCCGCCGGAATGTTCTCGATATAATTAATTTTATCGCCGAAGCGCACTTTCTCGATGTCCAGGTATAGCCGTGCGGTGCTGATTTCCTCTGCCAGCGGGCGCAGCGAATCATCATTTGCGGAAAGCGTTCCGCGCAGAAAATTTGCCAGCTTCACGGTCATCTCACTGGCGCTTTCCGGCGCGGAAAGAATCAGCGAATTGATGGAATTCAGGCTGTTGAAAATGAAATGGGGATTGATCTGGAATTTAAGCGTTTTTAATTCCGCTTCTTTGACCAGCGATTTCAGTTCTGCTTCCCGCAGCAGTTTTTCCTGAAAATTATGATAATAAATGGCAACGTAATAAATCGCTGCAATCACGCTGTACAGCAGCACGCCGATGAGAAATCGCCAGGCCAGGCTGGCCGCAAGAAAGGATTGATCGGCCGCGTTTTCCGCGATCAGCCGGGATAAAATAAATCGCAGCATCCCGATCCAAATCACCGATGCGATCATGGCATCGACGACGTGATTGAGCAACACTTTTAGCAGGCTGCTTTTTTCCGGCGAAAGATATTTGCAGGGATACCAAAAGGTCAGCGCCAAAATTGCAAATGTCAAAATCGATATGGCGCTATCAATGGCGGCGTCATTTGCCGTGAGTCCAAATTGGTAATACAGCAACGCAAAATAGATCACGAAAACAGCGATCCAGATCGTGACATAGGCAAGCAGGCTGCTGCGATTGCTTAAAATCGGGTGATCCATTTTCAACCCGCGTTTTTGATTTCGATGCCGCCAAACGCTGCAAATCCTTTAACAATTAACACGGTTTCGGATTCATACGGATCATCCGGGGGCAGGCTTCGCGCCTTGTTTTCAAAACCGCCGAAAATGGGAAATCCTTTGGTAACCACGCGCATGGCGTCCGGGACAAAAATTTCCACGCCGCCGAACATTACGAAAACATCCAGCACAATTTTGCCTGGCGCAAGCCGGGAATTTTCGAGGTGTAGTTCCGTGCCGCCAAACAGGGTTGTCACGCTGCCGCCTTCAAAGTGATCGGTGGTGAAACGCATTTCTTTGCCGCCAAAAATGGCCGCGGCGTCCACGCGGCTATCGGATGTTACGTATTTTCCGCCGAAACTGCTGTTGGTGTTGCGCAGCAAAATTCTCCCGCCGATATAAATCAGGATCAACGGCCATAAATCCCACACATCCGCAAAATCAAGATAATCCAGGGTTAGCATCAG
>CAYVDX010000011.1:0-15713 GCA_964450485.1 uncultured Calditrichaceae bacterium | reverse complement strand
TCCGGCGTGACCACGGACATTTCAAAAACGCCGTGCGCGGTTTTGCCTTTTACCGCATTCTCTGCCCTGCGAATGATCTCTTCGGCGGTCTGCGAATAAGTAACAAATGGCAGAAGCAGTGTAAAAATGAGTGATAATTTTTTGACCATTTCCAATTCCCGTAAAAATTGAACGATTGTTCAATAAAGATAATTCATAAAACGAAAGTTGTCAAGAAATGTTTTTATAAATCGAAAAAAATGTTATAAAATAACGATAAAATTTGACATCGCGTGCTTTTGTGATTATTTTTTGATTGAACGTTTGTTTAAAACATGGAATTCTTATGGCTTCGGAAAGCTCAAAAAAAACAAGTAAATACCGGCGGGAAACTCGCGCAAAAATCCTTAACAGCGCGCTGAGACTATTTGCAACACGGGGATTCCACGGCACTTCAATTGATGCGATTGCCAAAAGCGCGGCCATTTCCAAAGGCCTTGCCTATCACTATTTTGACAACAAAAAAGCAATATTGCAAGCAATTATTGAGCAGGGAATATCCGAGATTGAAGGGATGATGGGCGAGGCCGCGCAAATCGACGATCCGTTTCAGCAAATTGTGGCGTTGATCGAACGGACGTTTTCCGTCATTGAACGCGATGGAAGCTATTGGCGATTGTTTACCGGGTTGTTGCTAAAACCGGACGTCTGGCAGGATTTTGGAGAATTATTCACGCGATTTTTGGAACAGGCGATTGGGCATTTCCAACATTTATTTGAAAAAATGGACGCCGCCGACCCGACCGGGGAAGCACTAATGTTAGCGGCGCTCCTCGACGGCATCAGCCTGCATTTTATGATGGGCAAAGGGACCTATCCGCTTCAAAAAGCGAAAAATGTTTTGATCCAAAAATACAGCCGCAATAACTGGCAAGGCGGCAATTGAGTGCGTTTATTTGCCGCGGGCAATTTCCATGAGAATTTCCACCGCGCGCGGATCTTTACTTTCCCCCAAAATGCGGATTGCTTTTTTGCGAACTTTTATATTCTCATCACGCCGGATGACTTCGCTCAAAAGCGGCACGATGCGATCATCTTCATCTAAAAATTTTCTCAAATAACTGACCGCCCGGTAACGCACGGCCGGACTTTTATCATTTCGCAGCGATTTTTCCAACGCCGGAATGGCGACGTCCGCAGGTTGCCGGGCAAAGGACCGCAAGGCTTGCAGCCGCAATTCTTCATCCTCGCTCAAATCATCAAAAAGACGGGATGCGCCGTCATTTCCAAACCTTTCAAATCGAAAGCCGTCCCAGCTTATTTCGGGAATTTCCACATGGATCGGGGGAATCACCGGCAATGGCGCGATGGCAATTTCCGGAATATCGACGTCGATTGAGGGAATTTCGATCCGCAAATTCTCCAATTCGTGGAGTTTTTCCAATTGTAATTGCAACGCCTCCATGTCGGGGGACGGCGCGTCGATGCGAACGTCCTTCATCTTTTCCAATTTCCGCTGCAATTCTTCCATGCCGCGCTGCAATTCTTCCACGTCAATGCGAACTTCCGGGATTTCGATCCGCTCGCCGTCGATAACCACGGTTTTGGATTTGTGGCGTTTCTTCTTCTTGCCATCGGCGCTGCTAACGGGCAAGCTAAAAAGCGCCAAAAGGCTAAAACTCAATAAAAAAACGATCGCTTTACGCATGATTTTTCCTCGGTTAAATGCCTGATTTTCAAACGTTGTATGTTTTACGCAATAAACTTCTTCGATGTTGCACAATTGTTGTCTTAAAATTTAACATTGTCGAGCGATTTAATTGTGCTTTTCCAGAATTTTCATCAACGCTTTCCGTGCTTCGGGTGTGCCGATTTGCCCCAACGCCTGCACCGCCGCTTTTCGCACGCGGATGCTTTGATCATTTTTGATGACCGCTATCAGGACATCTACGGCGGTTTTATTTTCTATTCGACCGAGGGCGTGAACCGCAATGCGGCGCAGTTCCGGGTCTTTTTCGGTTTTCAGAAAATCGCCTAATGCCCTGGCAGCCTGGGCATTTTCCGCTTCCCCGATTTTGTACAACATCGCCTTACGCACCTGGACTGATTTTGACGCTTTCAGCACAGTTAGTAATTGACTGACGTCGTCATTGTCGATCAGTGCCGCTAGCGCATAGGCCGCCGCTTTGGCGATCTCCGGGTCTGTTTCAGCAATGGCTGTTTGGCGCAAAAATTCATTCGCGTCAGCACTCTCTGTCTCGGCGATGGCGTATAATGCCGCCTTGCGCACTTCCGGCGCATCCGACTTTTCAAAAATTTCCCGCAAGATTTTTGACGAAGATTCCCCTTCTGCCATGACAATGGCATGAAGCGCGGCGCGACGCAGCGAAATTTCCGGATCAGTCAGGGCAGTTTCACGCAGAAACTCAAGCGTCTGCGAATCTTCGTTTTCCGCCAATGCATAAAGCGCGGCTTTGCGAACGTCATTGTTTTTGGCAGTTTTCATAATTTTGCGCAGCGCTTTTTCAGAAGCGCTGTTTTCAATTTCGCCTAAAGAATAAACCGCCGCTTTTGCTAAATCAGAGCCATCTTCCAAAGCGATTTTTTCTAAAAACACCGGCAAATCGGCGCTGCCCTGTTGGCTCAATGCGTGGAGCGCGGCCTTGCGAACATCCACCTCGCTGTCGTATTGCAGAATCTGTTTTAGCGCGTCCCGGGCGTTGCGGCTTTCCAGTTCCGCAAGCGCGTACACGGCGCTTTTGCGCACGCCGGTGCTCGGATCACTTTTCGCAATCGCAATCAGTTTCGGCAGAATCGCGGCGGATTCCGATTCGCCCAATACGTAAACGATTTTTTTGCGGATTTTCGGATTATCGCTGCGATCGTACAAATCCACAATGGCGCTCATGGCGCGTTCGTCGCCGATATGTTCCAATGCATAAAGCGCGGTCAACGCCAGCGCTTCGTCGTTGCCCTGGCGTATCGATTGAATCATGGCTTCATATTCGCGATGACCGGATTTTACCAATCGCTGCCCCACGCGAATCAAATTGCTTTCAGCGTCATCCGCCCATTTGCTGGATGGGTATTTTTTGATGAATCCCCGGTAACAATCAAAAACCTTCTCGTCACTTTCACCCTTCTTTTCCAGGGCATAGCAGCCCCAAAATATGGCGTCATCGCGCCAACTGCTTTGGGGATATTGGTCAATAAATTTCGGAAATGCCTGCGCGGCTTTGTCCCATTGTTCATCTAAAATAAAATTGTAGGCTTCCTGGTAAGCTTTGGCGGCGCGGTCCCGCGATTTGTCCGGCGATTGATTCGCCGGAATGATCCCCGAAAACGCAAATAAAAATATGTAAACGTATTTGAAAAATTTAGACATCGGTTTGTTACTCCTTTTTGAAAATTCATTTTTAACGAGAATAATTCATTCTTTTGACAGCATAAATATATCCATCGTTTTCACCTCGTTCCACGCTCTGCCTGGAATGCCGTCAATGACGCTCCGCGTCACTAACCCGACGCAGCGCATCGGATTCTTGCGTTCCACGCAGAGCGTGAAACGAGTCTAAAATCAATGTTATATCGCCGAAGAAGGCATTTTCTTTTCAAGCCGCAACGGCCGGTTTCGACGAATTTCCTCCAAATTTATTTTGAACAAAACGCCCTGCCGTTCCACGCCGTTTCGGATGATTTCGATGCCGCGGATATCTTCCCGCGATTCCAGGTTGGCGATTTGCATCAAAATCACTTCGAGGTCATTGACCAATTGCCCGAGCCGCCGCTCCCGGGATTTTTGCAACGCCGGTTTGAGGGCGCCGGCTTCCCGCAGCAATTGCTGCGAAACGCTCTGGAAACGTTGTAAATCAATGGTTTCGGGATCATGCGCTTCGGTGTCGAGATTGACCAGTCCCAGCAAAAGCACTTTTGATTTTTCCAGGTATTGCGTGGTGCGCGCCTGCAACATTTCGCGCTGAACATTTTTTTTGGCAACCGGCGTCGTCGTCTGTTCCGGCGTGCTCATCCAAAAACGCCCGATGATGACGCCGATCAGCAAAATTGCCGCCGCGGCGCTGATTTGATACCCCCATTTCGGAAATTTTAACCGCGAAGCTTTCCGTTCCGGCAAATTTTCGGCGTTCATGCGATCGGACAGACGCTCCCAATAATTTTCAAAAAACGGTTCGTCCACCGTTTCCCGGGAACGTTGATCCATCGTTTGCAGCGTCGCTTTCAACCGTTTGAATTCCGCCGCGCACGCTTCGCAGCCGTGCAAATGCGCTTCAAATTCCCGCAACGCATCGCCGTTCAATTCGCGGTACAACGCCTCGACAAACCGCTCCCGTTGAATATCACACTGCTTTTTCATTTAATAAAACCTCGTTTATTTGTCCGTCGTTGCATCAAATGCGTTGTTTTTGTGAAATTGGCGACAAATTTTCCGAAACGCATGTTTGCGTTCTACACGGTAAATTTTGTTCGTTGCCTGTTGCAATACAAGTTTTCACTCTTCACACTCTTCTCTCTTCTCTCTTCTCTCTTCTCCAGACGGAAAGCATTCCGTCTCTACGTTTTCTACGTTTTCTACGTTTTTGGGCTTCGCCCTTTATTCTTCATTCACCCATGCCAGCGCTTTTTGCAGCCGCTTGATCGCCCGAAACAGCAGGCTTTTCACGGTTCCCTCGGCGATATCCAGCGCGGCGGCGATTTCTTTCAAGGGCATTTCCTGGTAATGGCGCAGCACAAAAACGGATCGTTCCCGTGGTGAAAGCTGCGCCAATGCGCGGCGAATGTGCGTCTGAAGATCACTTGCCTGTATTTCATTTTCCGGCGATGACGCATGGCTGTTTTTCAGCGAGCGATCCGCCGAATAATTTTCTTCGCTTAACGCCTCGTTGAACGAAACGGTTAACATCTGCTTTTTCCGCCGGCTGTCTAAATAACAATTCACGGTGATCCGGTAGAGCCAGGAGCTGAATTTGGCGTCGCCGCGAAAATTTTTCAGGTAACGAAACGCCCGGATAAATACATCTTGTGAAAGGTCCTCCGCATCTTGCCGGTTTCCCGATAAATCCAGCGCCAAAAAAAATACGTTGCGTTTGTGCTGTTCCACCAATGCCTGAAAAGCGTCCCTTTCCCCGCGTTGCGCCCTGCTGATCAGTTCTCGCTCTTCCGTCACTATCGTTTCCCGGTTTATTGCCGCATTGTCGAATAAGACGGCGTGGTAATGAAAAAGGTTTACAATGTCTCGTGCATTTTATATATTGTCACAGGTTGACGTGAAATTCTTTCAGTAGATCACAAACACTGTTACACGCATCATTCAACATTTAAACATAATTTTGTGGAGAAACCGGGATGAATACAAGACTATTTTTGAGTTTGACTGTTTTACTTTTTGCCGCGGGGGGATGGGTGAGCTGCGAAAAAACCTACGACGCGCCAAACGTTTTTTCCACGATTCCCCCGCCCGGGGACGGCGCGTCAACCTTTGGCTTGATCCAAACGGAAGTGTTTGATAAACAATGTATTAGCTGCCACACCGCGGGGACGTCTTTTGCCAGGCAATCGGATTTGGTGTTGACGGCGGATGTGTCTTACGAGCAATTAGTTGATCGCCGGCCCAAAAACACCGCGGCCCGGGAAGACGGTCTGATGCTGGTTGGCAGCAAAGGTTTGGCCAGCGTGCACAAAAGCTATTTGTGGGAAAAAGTCAACGCCCGCAACCAGGAACATCTGTATGCGGATCATCCCCTTTACGGCTCGATAATGCCGTTGGGCGAATTGCCGCTGACCGACGGGCAATTCAAACTCATCGAGGAATGGATCAAAGCCGGCGCGCCCAAAACCGGCGTGGTTGTCGATAAAAACGTGCTGTTAAATACGGAGCGATATGAGCAAAAGGAATTTCAGCCGCTGCCGTTGCCGCAATCCGGCATTCAACTGCATCTCGGCCCGTTTGAAGTGCCGCCCAATCACGAACGGGAATTTTATTATTTTGAGCCGCTCAACAATAATGAGGATATTTTTATCAACCGGATCGAAATTTCGCTGCGCAGCGGCAGCCATCATTTTATCGCCTACCGGCTGGCTGATTACACGCCCGCGTCATTTATCGATTATTTGAAAAGCCAGCAAATGGGCGTTATCCGCGATATTCGCGATCTGAACGGCAATTACATCGTGCAGAATTTATTGGCCACCCAATATCACGAATTTTTGGCCGGCACCCAATGGCCGCTGATGAATTATCATTTCCCGGCGGGCGTAGCATTGCGCATTCCGGCCGATAGTTATCTCGATTTGAACCCGCACTATGTCAATCGCACCAATGAAATGTCGCAGGGAGAAGTGTATGCAAATTTGCACACCGTCGATCCGTCAGAAGTGCAGCATGTCGCGGAAATATTGAATTTAGGCAACTTAGACATTACCCTGCCGCCCAACCGGGAAACAACACTGACGAAGACATTTAACTTTAACCAACGCCGGCACATTTTCCAATTGTTTTCCCATGCTCACGAGCACATGACTGAATTTCGCGTTTACGTTTCCGGCGGCTCGCGTGACGGCGAACTGGTTTACATCGCGTATGATTGGGAGCATCCCCCGATTCTGCAATTAGACCCGCCCCTGACCCTGGAACCCGGGCAAGGCTTGCGCCTGGAAACGACCTACAACAACTGGACCAGCCGCACCCTGCACTTCGGCCTGCTCAGCGAGGATGAAATGATGTTTCTTTTTGGGGCGTATTATTTGGATTGATGCGCTTTAGAATTGACGATAATTTTTTTATGCTTTCTGTGTATCGTTACAAATTGCATGATATACAGAACTTGATAATCACGCGTTATGTTACTAAAACTCGTATTCTACTGGTGGTGTTACATGATAACTGAAGAAGATTTAAACTATCTGCAAAAACAAAAGCTAAATGTAGCAGCAAATATTTTGCATAAAACAGCCTCTCTGTTTGATGGTGAACAAAGTTTACTACCATTATGGGGTGGCGGAGTTATTACGCATGGAATCCCTAAAATCAAAAAATGTGTAATAGGTATTACAAAAGATGCAGAAAAAGCCATAAATGATGGTAACAAAAAAGATACAACAAATGATCACTTGTATAGAGTCACAGAAACTGCAAAATTTATAATTCTTAAAATTAAAACAGATGATTTGAACGTAACCCAAATTAAAAAATTATTGTTAGAACGATCCGCATTAATGACTACCACACGATCTGAAAATAACAAAAAATTAAAAGATGCATTAAAACAATGTAAAAACAAAGATTCGTGGGAAGAATTGTATGAAAAAGCAAAAATTAAGTATAGATTGTATGAATTATGATAAAAGACATAACAATGCAATTTGAGAAGGACGCGAAAAAGCCCGCGCCTCTCAATTGCGATGTTATACCTTCCCTCGTTTTTCTCCCCCCGGATAAACCAGATGCTGAAAAACAACCCACTGTCCCACCGAGCCATTGTCGCGAAAAAAGCCACCCGCGGTTGAAAATTTCAAAAAATCAGCGTATATTGAACGCGAAGCAAAAATGAAAAAGTGGGATTAGCAGTGATTACCAAAAGACATTCAAAGCGGAACCCGACAAACCGCCGAAAAAAGCTTTACAATCTAAAAAAACCAGAAAAGAGAGCGGCAATGGTGTCTAAACTTCAACAATGGGGAAACAGCCAGGGGATTCGGATTCCCAAAAGTATTCTTAAGGATTCCCATATCAAAATTGGGGAAGAAGTTGACCTCTCCCTCCGTGATGGAAAAATAATCATCCAACCCGTGAAAAAAATACACGGAAGATATGATATCAAAGCGTTGGTTGCAAAAATGCCAAAAGATTACAAACCCGGGGAAGAAGCGTGGGGTAAACCTGTTGGACAAGAGGTGTGGTAAATGCCCCGGTATATTCCACAAAAGGGAGACTTTGTAATCGTAACCTTCGATCCCCAATCAGGGCATGAGCAAAAAGGGCGACGCCCGGCGATCGTTGTCAGCAATAAGCTGTTTAACAAGGCAACAGGTCTCGCCATTGTGTGCCCGATTACGAATACTCATCGCAATATTCCTTGCTAACCGGTTACATTATGGTAGAACAAGTTAAATCCGTTGACTACAGAAGCCGGGAACTCAAGTTTGTTGAAAAGGCTCCAATTTACACCATCGAGGAAGTACTTGGTATATTGGGTGCGTGCATATATCAAGATGCCTGACAAACGTATTCAGAGGGAATTTGACCAACCGTTTTTGTCTCCAGGTTCGTTCGTAAATTACAAACATCTTGTTTTTTATAAACCGATTAAAGTAAAAATCAGGACAAATTCACATGGATTTTTTCAAGAAAAACGCTGAAAAGCATCCGCCTGATTCGCTGCAATTTTTCAATTATGCCATTACCGGCGACCCGGACGAGGTTGACAGCAGGGAGCCGCATTCACCGGAATTGGCGGCCGTGTTGTTTCACGCTCATAAGATGGCAATGAAAAATAAACGGGGCGCGGAAAAAAAAATAAAGCAATTGATTGAGCGATACCCGGATGTGCCGGCGTTTAAAAATTATTTAACCGTGCTTTACAGCATACAGGGACGTTCTGATGAAGCGTTTGAGTTGAATCGCCGGATTGTTGCGGAACACCCGGATTATTTATTTGGCAAAATCACCCTGGCGCAACAGTACTTAGAGGAAAAGCACCTCGATGAGATTCCCAAAATTTTGGGAAATGCTTTTGATTTACAAGACCTGTACCCGCACCGCGAGGTGTTCCATATCAGCGAATTCCAGGGGTTGTGGCATATTGCCTGTCTCTATTTTCTGGAAACCGGTAATGTCGAAGCCGTTGAAACCCGGCTAAAAATGGCTAAAAAGCTACACAAGAAAACCGGTCTTTTCGACGAGAAATTGATCAGCAAAATCGAATCGTTACTCATGTTAACACAAATGCAAATCGGGTTAAAGCGATTTGGAGAAAAAAGAGCGCGTGCCCGAACGCCGGTGGATCGCGGTTACGATCCAACCCTGCAAACCCGGGATGCGCCGGTGTTTCATCACGACGAAATAACGGAATTGTACCGCCGCGGATTGCGTATCGATCATTCGATTTTAGCGGAAATATTTGCCCTTCCCCGCGAAACCCTGATTCAGGATTTACGAACCGTTGTAAAAGACAGCATTCGCCGCTACGAATATTTCGTCGAGCAGGTAGATGAATGGAGTGAGTGGGATGAAGAGAAACTCAGCTTTCCGCTTCACGCCCTGTTTCTCATCGCGGAGCTGAAAGCGGTCGAAGCCTTGCCGGATATTTTGGATTTTCTACGCCAGGGCGAGGAGTTGACGGATTTCTGGTTGGGAGATCATATCACCGGCACAATCGATTCGTTGATTTATCCACTTGCCAACGGTCAAATAGATATCCTCAAATCGTTTATGCTGGAACCCAATCTCTACACCTTTTGCAAATCAGCCGTATCCTCTGCCGTTAAGAAAATGGCGTTCAGCAACCCGAAGCTGCGCGAGGAAGCGTTGGAGTGGTACCGGACAATTTTTGACCATTTTTTAGCCAATATCGAAGACGACGATTTGATCGATACGGATGTGTTAGCGCTTATGGCGATAGATTGTCTGAATATCCGCGCAACAGAGTTGCTGCCCGTTTTAAAACAATTGTGGGATCAGCAATTGCTTTCCGAGTCGATCATGGGCGACTGGGAATCCTTCGAAAAAGACATGACAAATCCGGATCCGAGATACCGGTATGAAATGGTTACTTTTGATAACATTTATGATCATTACCAGCACATCCTGACGACATGGGACAGTTATATGAGCGATGAAGACAAAGCGGAACGTGACCGTAAAGCGGCGGAAAGAATAAAGGAAATGGAACCGGAGCTATTCAAAGAGCGCTATGAAGATGAAGACGAAGATGATACTGGGTGGTTTTTTAACAAAACGCAAATGCCGGCCCGCAGAGCGGAGAAAAAAGTGGGGCGTAATGACCCGTGTCCCTGCGGCAGTGGAAAGAAATATAAGAAATGTTGTTTGAAAAAAAGTTGAATACTACTCGCCGGAAAGCATAAAATTCGCAACGGCTTGTAAAGCCTTGCGCGTCATTTTCGTTCCGGCAGAATAAACCAGATGCCGGAGAACAACTCGCTGTCCCACTCCAGGCGTTCCAAATCGACAATTAATCCCGGCGCTAAAGCATTCGCTGCCCAGGTTATATGACCGCTGTCGCCGGTGGTGGGCGGGTCTGTGGGAAGCTCGCTTTTTTTCAATGCCGCTTCAAACCCGCGCACCGGGCGAAAATAGTCCACCCGCACTTTGGTAATCTGCTCGCTTTTTCGATCCACAAACAGGGTGACGCCGTGTTCCTCCAACTGCTCGATGGCGGTCGCTGCATCCAACACCGTGACTTGATGACTACCCAGCCCGATGTTTCCGAAAAAAAGTTCGTACGTATTGGGCAAATTTTCTCGTCGCGGTTCGCCCTTTTGCGAGAACATTCTCTGAAAATATTCGATGTCGTAAAATTTTCGGCTGTTGGCGTCATAATAAACCACGGGATTATACAAATTTTCATAAACATATCCCACCGACGGCCCCCAAATATACGCGCTGCGATATTTCTCGCGGCGAAATTGAACCCAATTTGCCACCCGCCGGATCACGGTGATTTGTTCGCCCTTTCGCAATTTTCCCAAAATTTTTCCATTGGGTCTGGCCCGCACGTTTTCCACGTCCACTTCAACAGCCAACTGCTCGCCGGCGTCGGTCGCAAACACCGCCGTGCTGTCATTTATTGCGGGATTTCGATTTTTTTGTGTATCCGACGAGTAGTAACACGCCGTCGTTAGCGTTATTAAAACGAGTGAAATCAACTTGACCAATAATTGTAAATTCAGCTTTTTCATTTGCCTGATTTTTTATTTTACGGTTCGATGGGCGTTTGCGGCAGACTGAAGTCTGCGCTGCGCATTCACGTTTTTCACTTTTCATTCCATCACGCATCACGCATCACGCCTAATATAACGGTTACCGGCGACTTTGCAAAATCCCGATAATAAAAATAAACACAGAGACCATCAGCCCGGGATACATCGGCGGAATATTTTGATAAAAATAGAGTTCTTTCAGCGAGGGGCTTTGGGCAATAGACATCAGCAGCCAGCCAAATGCGGCGGCAAAAGAGAGCGTCAGGTTGGCAATCACCCATCGCTTGCCGGGATTGATGCGCGGATAATAGCACGCCACCAATGGCAGCAGCATCGGCGGGATAAAAACATTGCCGATCAGCAGCCAAATATCGATGACCGAAGGGATCGCAATCGCCAGAGCAATGGAAACCAAAGCGGCAATGATCAACCCGGTTCTAAGATCGGCGAGAGTTGTTTTGCGATTTTTTTTGAATAAATCGTGCCCGATAGTGATGGCGGACAGGAGCGAAAAACTATCCACCGTGGACATGATCGTCGCTAACAATCCTGTGAGAAACAGTCCCGAAAGCAACGGCGACAGAAACTGATGCCCTAACATCGGAAATGAAAGGGTGGGCGAGATATTTTGTTCAACCAATAATGCCCTTGCGTAAAGCCCGGTGCCGGTCGTTAGAAAATCAAAAACGAACCAGAAACCGACTGAGATCAAGATGCCTTTTCGGGCTGTTTTGGGAGATTTTGCGGCATAACAGCGCTGGTGAAATCCCGGATCCACAAATGTCCACGCCGCGATAAAAAACCAGGTCAGGATAAATTCCGGGGAATTGCCGCCGTGCCAGGTGAGATGCGTTTTAGGGAGGTTCGCTTGCAAAAACGCAATCCCGCCGAATTTTGTCGCCATCACCGCAAACAAAACGATGAAGCCGCCGAACATGAGTAAAAACTGAAGTTTATCCGTGCGGACAACGGCGCGAAACCCGCCGGTGAGCACATAAATCATAGAAAAAACCGCGCCGAAAATGATGCAGAGCCACAGGCTCCATCCACTGATCCAGTGAATCAAAAAGCCAACCATCAACACATACGGCGCCGGCAGCACCATAAAAAAGGTAAAAATACTGCTGAGCATGCCGCCGGTTTTTCCGAAGTGCGCGTAAAACTGATCCGGGATTGAGACAAACGGCGAGGCCTGGATTTTCGGCGCAAAAAAGTAAGCAAATAAAATCGCAAAAAGGTAATATGGCGCGCCAAAAACGATCCAGTTGGAAACGCCGTAGAGATAGGTGAATTCGCCCACGCCCAAAATGCCGCCGTACCAGGTCGTCACCAGCGTGGCGATGAATGGGAGCAGCGTTAGCTGCCGCCCACCGAGGATGAAGTCCTCATCGCTGTCATATTTTCCGGTTTTAACAAAACCGAGCGCGAGGATTGCAATAAAATAAATTGTGATCGGGAGGATTTCGAGAAAGTGCAGTTTCAAGATGATTTATTTTGGATAACTTGCAATATTGTTTGATATAAATTTTCCGAGAGGAAAAAGCGGGTTCGCCGTTGTTCATCAATGAAAAATTTTATTGTCCTGTAAACCTTTCAATAAAATACCGATTGTTCCTATCGTATTCAGATTTAAACCGTTTGCGATTTTTCGAGCTTTCGTTTCATCAAGCAATATTTTTTGCGCATTAATTTCCGCGGCAAGCGCAATTGTTTCCGCTTCCCCAGGATCAAGATCGAGCATCAATGTGTTAAGCAATGGTGAAGGCACAACTTTTTGAACATGTATCCAATCGGCTGATCGAATTAATTCTGCATCATTATTATCCGCACCCTCAACGACTGTTTCATGCCAGACGGCGTCGGGAATCGTGATCTCTTCAAACTGATCTTTTAGCAGATTTAATAAGCCAATTTTTGCCAAATGAATTAAAGGTTTGCTATTACTTACAACTGGTCGCATAACCGACATCTTCCTGTAAATCTTCTGCCGCATACTGCCGGGGAATTTTTCGTTTCGCTAATGCCTCAAGAAATTCACGTTTTGTCAAACCGGTCAATTTTCTCGCTTTACCCATCGGTAACGCCTGCCGTGCATAAAGCGCAAAAGCCAATTCTTTCATTAATTCTTGTTCAAGTTCCGGCCGGGGAAATTTTATTGCTTCAACAATATCATCTTCAATCTCTAATTTGAACGACATGATAGCCTCGTGTTAAGATATTACCTTAAAGTAAAACCCCTTGCTTAAAAAGTAAAGTAAATTTTAGTTCAGTTCCTGTTTTTATCGTTTGTGTTTGTGTAGCTCTAACAGCTTTAGAAGCGCATCCGCACTTTCGTACAGTCCAAAAACGTCTTTGTTCTTTTGTCTTGATACAAAAGAACCAAAAAATCAAGGCGGAATTAAACTCGACGCCCAAAAAACGGGCGTCTCAGACAGAAATTCCGCCAAAAACAAACAACCGGATCAATCAAATGGTAATACACCCGGCATTGTGTTTTCCAAAATATTGATGCTACACAAATACTATCGTTTTAATGATCCGGCACAATGATCAACAAAATTCCGCTTCTGATTCGCACGCTTGTTAACTTATTCATCATTTGATTACTGCACCCTTCCCGTTCTCCAAAATTTAACATTTCGTCGCTCAACGCCCATTTTAGCCCTTCTGTTTTTACGCCGCTCACCTCGCCGAGGGGAATGAGCGAAACGGCTTGCCCCGGTTTTCCGCTGTATTGCCATTCATCGCGCACGATAAATATTTGCGAAAATTCGTCGTAAATCGTCAGCTGAAATTGTTGATCAAAACGGGCAAGCACCGAAAAATTATTCAGGGTGTGATCGAGCCGCTTGCCGCAGATGCCTAACAGCGTCAGGTGCGTGACGCCCTGCGCTTCGCAATAAATCAGCGCTTTGTTGAAGTCATTGATTTCCTGTGACGGACGGTGGATAAAGCGGGTTTTGGGTAATTCTTTTCGCATTTCCGGGGAAACGGAATCCAGATCTCCGATAACGACATCCGGGATGTAGCCGAATGTTACGGCGTGGCGCACGCCGCCGTCAGCAGCGATGATTAAATCAAATTGCGCATTCCGGATTCGCCGAACCTCTTTTTCGGTAACAGCGCCGTTGGCGAATAAAAGGGCATTTTTCATTTTTTTTAAGCCGCGGATATTTGATTTAAATTGAAAAAAAAATCGCTGAAAATTAATTTTCCCGTTCGAAAAATTCCTATGTTTGGAATCCGTGTTCATCAGCGAAAACCCGCGGCTAAAGAACTTGTGGTTAAAGTTCCTGTTGCATCTGCCGGGTGGTTTTGCGCGAACCGTCGTGGCTCCAGCCAGGCGGGCCGAAAATGTAGCCCAGTCGCGCTTTCCAGGGAATTGGGCGACGGATATCGCGCCAAATATCCTGCCATTCGTGAAAGGCAATTTTGATGGGATTGTAGCTCTTAAGATTTCGGGTCAATCCGTATTTCGGGCGCTCTTTTTCTTCTACAAATGTGCCGAAAAGCCGGTCCCAAATAATCAAAATTCCGGCGTGATTGCGGTCTAAATATTTGACATCCGACCCGTGATGCACGCGATGATGCGACGGCGTGTTCATAAACCATTCCAAAAAGCCCAGTTTTCCGATGGTCTCGGTGTGAATCCAAAATTGGTAGAGCAGGCTGATCGATTGCATGGTCATCACCATCAGCGGGTGGAAACCCAATAGCGGCAGCCACAGCCAAAATATGAAGCTGAAATTTAACGCGCCGGTCCAGGTTTGCCGCAACGCCGTGGAGAGATTGTATCGCTGCGATGAATGATGCGTGACATGCGCCGCCCAGAGAATCCGCACGTTGTGCGAGGAAAAATGAAATATCCAGTAAGTCAAATCTTCTAAAAAAAACAGCAGCGCCCAGGATTGCCACGCGGTGGCGCTGATTTCAAAAAAACGAAATTGATAGGCTAAAAAATATGCCGCCAGAATCGGCGCTTTTGTGAACAGTTTGATAATCACGTTGCCGACGCCCATGCTCAGGCTGGCGACGGTATCTTTAAATTCATACAGTTCAGCGTCCTGGTATGCACTGACGATGACTTCCACGATCATTAAAATGATGAATCCGGGAATGGCAAAATGGATGAGATTGGGCATGTTACATTCACATAGTTTTTGGGGATGTTAAAAGATGATAAATACTTTAAAAACAGGGAATTCCAAAATTCAACGATTACCAAAATTTAGGTTTAAACGCTGCACCGTTTTTGATCTCCATAAGCTGCTGCCCGACGCCGATGACCAAAAACCCTTTTTTCTCAGCGTATGCCAATTGCGCGTCATTGATATTTAACGCCGCCAAAATCCCGATGATCTTTTTATCAGCGTGCGCCGGGAAAAAATCGCGGAATTCAGTAATTTCACCAATAAAGCTGTCAACGTCCCGGTTACGCAGCGTCGTTTTCGTGCTGTTCAGAAACACCAATTTATCCGTGAATGCAATCGCGTCGAACTCTTTTTTCTCGCCGGTTTTCGGACGCCTTTTCGTAACGCGAATCGCGACCTCGTCAACCTCGATATCGAATTTTTCCCGAATAATCCTGGCAAGGCTGGGATAGACCAGGTCTTCCACGATGGTGCCCAATTTATTGGCCAAATCGCCCCATTGACGGTTCATGCGCAACGTCTCCGAACGCATCTCGCTCTTAAAGTCCTTCATTTCATCCTTGAAGTCCTTCATCTCATCCTTGAACTCCTTCATTTCTCGTTCAAGGCGAGTGAGTGATATGTCTGTAT
>CAYVDX010000010.1:12006-16152 GCA_964450485.1 uncultured Calditrichaceae bacterium | reverse complement strand
AGCATTTGTCGCTGAATTTGAAAATGACGAGCGCGATGCGGAAGTTTTTTTGATGGAGATTTTGTTAAAAAATCAGCCGGATGATATTCAGCGGTTTCTCCCGCAAATCGCCGGGATGGACTGGATAAATCCCGATTTAGCGACGCATGTTACCGCGGAAAAATCCTGCGGAAAAGTGCTGCGGACGTTGAGCAAAGCCGGGGAATTTGTCTTTGCTTTGCCGAACGGATGGTTTGCGATTCAGCCATTTGCGCAGCCAATTTTATTGCAGCGGCTTTTGGAAAAAATACCTGAAAAACGACCGGAATTGCACCAACGCGCCAGCAGGTGGCACGGCAACAACGGATCCATTTTTTCTGCAATGAAACATGCGCTAACAGCGGAAGATTACCGGCTCGCCGCGCAAAACCTCGAAACAAACGCAATGGAAATGTTGCAAAATGGCTTTTTGGTGACAATTGCTCATTGGATGGCTGCGCTGCCCGAATCAGTGATCGAAGCGCGCCCCATGCTTTCCATCATTTTGGCTTGGATGAACATCATTTCCAAAAATCGCACGGACATTGAAATACACCTGCAAAATGCCCTTAAAACCCGAAAAAATGCGCCCAACCCATCGGAAATTGATGCACATGTGAAATTGATTCGGGAATATCTTATTGACAAGCCCACTCATTTTTCACCGGAAAAATGAGTTGACGAAAGACGCTGTGCGGATTATACTTTGACCGTCAGCGGTTTTGATTTACAAAAAAGAGGAATAAATGAAGCTTACCGGAAAAAATGTCATTGAATTCGACGTCGAAGCATCCGGCGGGGATACATTTTATGCGTTTAACCCGCAAAACGGGGAGCAGCTACCCACGGCATTTTGCGAAGGCGCGGCCGCGGATGTGGACAAAGCGGCGCAATTGGCGAAACACGATTTTGACGCCTTCCGAAAGATGGATCACCAAAAGCGCGCCCTGTTTTTGGATACCATCGCGGATGAAATCATGGCGTTGGGAGAGGCCTTAATTACGCGAACCATGCGGGAAACCGGGCTTCCCCGGCAGCGATTGATTGGCGAACGCGGGCGAACGGTCAATCAACTGAAAATGTTTGCGGAAGTGGTGCGCGAAGGCAGCTTTGTGGACGCGCGAATCGATACCGCCCAGCCTGAACGGCAGCCGCTGCCCAAACCGGATGTTCGCACGATGCAAATCGCGATTGGCCCGGCAGCGGTGTTTGGGGCGAGCAATTTTCCGCTGGCGTTTTCCGTTGCCGGCGGCGACACGGCCTCCGCGCTTGCGGCGGGCTGTCCGGTGATTGTCAAAGGTCATCCCGCGCATCCCGGGGCGTCGGAAATGGTGGGACGCGCCATTCAAAAAGCTGCCCGAAAAAGCAACATGCCGGCCGGTGTTTTTTCGCTGATCCAGGGCAGCGGCATGGCGGTTGGTCAGGCGTTGGTCAGACATCCGGCGATTAAAGCGGTGGGATTTACCGGATCATTTCAAGGCGGAAAAGCATTGTTTGACCTGGCCGCGGCCCGCCCGGAGCCAATTCCGGTTTTTGCGGAAATGGGCAGCGCAAATCCGCTGTTTATTCTGCCGGATGCGCTAAAAACCCGGCACGCCGCCATTGCCGAAGGCCTGGCAAATTCGGTAACGCTGGGCGTGGGACAGTTTTGCACAAATCCCGGGCTAACATTGGGTTTCCAGGGAGATGCGTTCGAGGCATTTGTGGATGCGGCTGCGCAATCCATTCGCCAAAAACCGGCGGCAACCATGCTGCACAAAGGCATCAAAACCGCTTACGACGCCGGTATCGAAAAAGTGTTGTCCATCGAAGACGTCAAATTAGCCGCGACCGGCAGCGGCGATGCCCACGGAAGCCGGGGATTGCCGCGCTTGCTGCGGGCGTCCGGCAAAACCTTTGTCGCAAATCCCGGACTGGAAGCAGAGGTGTTTGGACCGTCATCGATTTTGATCGCCTGCGAAACGCGCGATGAGATGTTGAAAATCGCCGAGGGGTTAACCGGGCATCTGACGGCGACCATTCATGGCGCGGAAGCAGAACTTACTGAATACCGCGATTTGATCGCGATCCTCGAGCGAAAAACGGGGCGGATTGTTTTTAACGGATTCCCCACCGGCGTGGAAGTTTGTCACGCCATGAACCACGGCGGCCCGTTTCCCGCGACAACCGACAGCCGAAGCACTTCCGTGGGAACCGCGGCCGTCAAACGCTTTTTGCGCCCGGTCTGTTACCAGGATTTTCCTCAATCGCAGCTTCCGGACCCGCTGAAAAATGAAAATCCGCTGAACATTTGGCGATTGGTAAACGGGGAATGGACGACCGCGGGCATTTCGGGTTAGAATCGCTTGCGCAAAAAACGCTTCGCGGGCGATTTAACCAATCGCATCGCGGCCTTTTTCGCCAGTACGGATGCGCACGCATTCCGCTAAATCCATGATGAATATTTTGCCGTCTCCAATATTTCCGGTTTTGGCCCCGGTAATAATCGCATCGACGGCCGTTTGCAAATAGTCGTTATTTATCGCAATTTCGAGCCGCACTTTTTTGAACAGGTCAACCTCGAATCCGACCCCGCGATAATCTTCGTGATATTTTTGTTCCTCACCGCAGCCCAGCGCATTCGTAACCGACATTTTGATGACATTGGCGTCGAACAATGTTTGTTTCACCGCGTTTAGCTTTTCCGGGCGGATGTAAGCAATAATGAGTTTCATCAATCATCTCCTCTTTGGGATAAAATTATTGCGTTGTAAAAATTTGAAAACCGCTATACGCCTCCATGCCATGCTCCCCGATATCTAACCCCTGCAACTCTTCCTCCTGGCTGACACGAATGCCCATTGTAATCTTCAAAACGTAAAAAATCAGGAAGGAGGCGGCAAAACAGATAGCGCCGACAGCGATAACGCCAATGAGTTGAACGAGAAAACCGTGGGCCGGGTTTGTGCTGAAAATACCCACCGCCAGCGTACCCCAGACGCCGCAAATCAGGTGCACGGAAATCGCGCCGACCGGGTCATCGATTCTTTTTTTATCAAAAAATATCACCGCAAAGACGACTAAGACGCCGGCGATCAGGCCGATTACAATTGAAGAAAATATTGAAACCGTATCCGCGCCGGCGGTAATACCGACCAACCCGGCAAGGCAGCCGTTTAAAACCATGGTCAGGTCAGGTTTTTTCTGCACGCGCCAGGAGGTGATTTGTGCGCCGATAATGCCAGCCGCGGCAGCCAGCGAGGTGGTGACAAAGACATACGAAACCATCCCCGGACCCGCCGAAAGCACAGACCCGCCATTAAAACCAAACCAGCCCAGCCACAACATGAAGACGCCAATCACGGCTAAGGGCAGGTTGTGTCCCATGATCGGCTTGATGGTTCCGTTGACATATTTGCCCAGGCGCGGCCCCAGCAATAAAACACCGGCAAGCGCTCCCCATCCCCCAACCGAGTGAACAAGCGTGGAACCGGCAAAGTCATAAAATCCCAAACCGTCCAACCAGCCGCCGCCCCATTTCCAGGAACCGACCACCGGGTAAACGATAGCGACATAAATGGTTGTAAAAATTAAAAAACTGTTGAGTTTTATGCGTTCGGCAACCGCCCCGGACACGATGGTTGCGGCGGTTGCGGCAAACATGGCCTGAAACATAAAGTCCGTCCAATAGGTGTAACCCGGATTATACGCGCTGGTAAGCCCGGCGCTGTCGGTCGCGATGCCCCAGCCTGCAAAGCCAAAAAATTTCCCCAAAATGAAGGCGCCGGGATACATCAGGTTGAAGCCCGACAGGGCATACGTGAGAATGCCGATGGCGACGATTGAGGTGTTTTTGAACAAAATATTTACCGTGTTTTTGGGACGGGTTAAGCCGGCTTCCAGCGTGGCAAATCCCAGGTGCATGATAAACACCAGGAATGTTGAAATCAACATCCAGGTATTGTTAATCGTGAACATTTCAGCGGATACCGCGGGTGTTCCCGGGTCATCCGCCAGCAGGGGCAGCGTGAGAAGCGCCGCGAAAGTGATGATTGCAGGCATTTTTTTCATTTTCATTCCTCCGAATGTGGATGATTGATTTGAATGAATTCCGCTGTGGAATAAATCCCACAACCCAAAGGGGGAAGC
>CAYVDX010000010.1:0-11906 GCA_964450485.1 uncultured Calditrichaceae bacterium | reverse complement strand
GCTATCGAAAACTTGCGCCGAAGACCAAAAAAGTAATCTCGCGATTGGGATTCAAAATATAGGACGCGCTGAAAATTCCTTTCGAGACGGTCAGACCGAGGTTTACCAGGCTGAAATCGGCGTCCAACGAATAGATGCCGTTTCCGCCGGCCAGGAAGATTGAAGCGGACACATCGTCACCGGAAAAAGCCTGGTATGATCCTTCGAGATAAGCGGAATTTTCGTCGTCGCCGGAAAAAAACAGGCCGCCAAACGCGCTGAAGGCGCCCTGCTCAACGGCCGCTGTCGCTTCTAAAAAATGGATGCCGGCATTATCTCCGAATTTGAAAAAATCATCCTGTCCGTCGTCAATTTTGGGGAAGTAATAGTCCGTCACGGTAAGGCTGAATTGCCCGGCTGACAGGGTGAGGTAAAGATCATTCTCATATCCGCCGGGCGCGGGATTTATTGACCAGGAACTCCACGCGCCGATCTCCACGGGGCCGTTTGAATAGGAAAGATACGGCTGAACCGCGGCGGTATTTCCGAAATCGGAACCGCGCCAGATGTAGCGACTGACCACATCCGCGCCAATGCCGAACTGGGCATGCGCGGAAACCCAACTGAACAAAAACAAGGCGATAATTCCATTTACCATTCTTCGATTCACGACGTCCTCCTTTGTTTGTGCGTTATGAAAATGGTTCGTTTTCGCGATTCTGTTTCGAATGACAGTTGTTTGGACCGGCCCTGAATATTTTCCGGTGATTTAACAACCGGCGTGCCAAAAACAATTTTCCGACAGGCCGGAAGCTGAAAACCAAACGCATTTTTAGCGTTCTAAGTGTTTGTAAAAAAATGACATATTTGAAATAAACATTCCCGGAAAATTACGCTTTGGGGGAACGTGGAATTGCGACGCATGATCGCTATTCCGCGAAATTCTGGCGCATTTGTGTTGTTGGATTTTCAGCACCTGTTCAAAACAGGGCAGGTGATTTGTTCTGAAAAACCGCCGTATTACGACTGCTAAATGATTCGTTGCCTGGAAAAGCGTGGTATATTTATGCCATTAGGTACAATTGTGCCTTTTTTTTGTAAACCCATATTTAATAGATGTTTGTAGAATTCTTTTTTCGACATTTCCAGGCGCGGCGTTCCACCCTTTTGCTATTTTTTGCCGCGTTCCTTATTGCCGTTAAGCATAGAAATAACAGTTGCTTGGTTTTTTTTAAGAACGCTGGCAGGATTCTTGTTTCTAATCAAAAAGATAGGCTGTTAACTTCTGACTACTCTGCAAGACGTTACATCAACACTTGTTAAGAAATTGTTAAAAAATGAGTTATGCTTTTTTTAACAGGTGCTAAACCCTGTCCGTTTTCCCGCAACATGCCCGTTTGGGCACGAAAAAGACTGTAAAATTTCCGCTCCGGAATGCGGCAGATGGTTTGTCGCGGATTCGAGAGAAACAAAAAGGAGCCTTGCTGCCATGGTGATCAAACAGAAAGATCTTCAATTCCCCGCAAAAAACGGTCATGGCTTTTTTCCTTCAAAAACCGGGTTGTACGATCCCCGTTTTGAGCACGACGCCTGCGGGGCCGGTTTTATCTGCAATATCGAAGGCAAAAAATCTCATAAAATTATCCGGCAAGGTCTGGAAATACTGCTGAAATTAACCCATCGCGGCGCCACCGGGCATGACGCCGGCACCGGCGATGGGGCTGGGATTCTGATCCAAATCCCTCACAATTTTTTAAAAAAAGCCTGTGACGACCTGGGAATTAATCTCCCGGATGAGGGTGAATACGGCGTCGGTTTGGTGTTTCTCCCGCAGGAAAAATACGAACGCGCCTACTGCCTGCGCCTGTTTGAACGGGTGATCGAGGCGGAAGGCCGGGAATTTTTAGGCTGGCGATATGTGCCGGTCAATGAAGCGGTTTTGGGAGAAACCGCCCGGCGAACCATGCCGGTAATCATGCAGGTTTTTATCGGTCCCGGCGCGGACAATGGCGATGCCGGCCATTTTGAGCGAACCCTTTTTGTCATCCGAAAAGTGATGGAAAAATACATCCGCAAATCGCAATTGCGGGAAAAACACTACTTTTATATTTCCAGCTTATCCACGAAAACAATCGTGTACAAAGGGCTTATTTTGCCGGATCAAATGGCCGCTTTTTATCCCGATTTGACTCATCCCGACACGATCAGCGCGCTGGCGTTGGTTCACCAGCGATACAGCACGAATACGTTTCCGGCGTGGCCGTTAGCCCAGCCGTTTCGCTATCTTTGTCACAATGGCGAAATCAATACGCTGCGCGGCAATGTCAACTGGTTGAAAACCCGACAGTCGTTGTTTCGATCCGAATGGTTTGGCGATGACATGAAAAAGCTTTTCCCCGTCGCAACACCGGGGGCCAGCGATTCGGCGATTCTGGACAATGCGCTGGAGCTGCTTTTTCATTCCGGGCGCTCGCTGGCCCATGCCATGATGATGCTGATCCCGGAAGCCTGGGAAAATCACCCCGCGATGCGCTGGGAGAAACGGGATTTTTACAAATATCACGCCTGTCTGATGGAGCCGTGGGACGGCCCCGCGTCGGTGCCGTTTACCGACGGCGAGCGCATCGGCGCGGTGTTGGACCGCAATGGCTTGCGCCCCTCGCGCTACACCGTCACCAAAGACGGCTTCGTGATCATGGCCTCGGAAACCGGCGTGATCGATATTGATCCGGCAAATATTCAATACAAGGGACGGCTGGAACCGGGGAAAATGTTTTTAGTGGATTTGCGGCAGGGACGCATCATCGACGACGAAGAAATCAAAAGCGAACTCATCCACCGGAAGCCTTATGGCGCGTGGCTGAAGGAAAATCTGGTAGAATTACAAAGCCTGCCCGAACCGCGGGAGACCCCGGAAACCGATTTTGAAACGTTGATCACCCGCCAGCAGCTTTTTGGGTATTCGCTGGAGGATCTGAAACGCATCATCGCGCCGATGGCCAATGACGGAAAGGAGCCGGTTGGCTCAATGGGCGATGACACGCCGTTGGCTGTTCTTTCGCGGAAACCGCGTTTGTTGTATGATTATTTTAAACAGCTTTTTGCCCAGGTAACCAACCCGCCGCTGGACGCCATCCGCGAAAAGCTGGTGACCTCGCTGTCGTTAAGCATTGGCAAGGATCGCGATTTATTCCAGGAAACCCCGCTGCACTGCCGCCTTCTGCATTTGGATCAGCCGGTGCTGACCAACCGGCGGTTAGCGCAAATTCGCGAGGCGGGGCAGCAAAACGAAGCCTTCCGTTCGATCACGCTGGACATGATTTACCGGGTAAAATCGGGCAAAAAAGGGCTGCGAAATGCCCTGGAAGTGCTTTGCCTGAAAGCGGCGCAGGCGGTGGTGGAAGGATGCGCGATTATCATTCTGTCGGATCGCGCGGCCAATCGAAAATATGCGCCGATTCCGGCGGCGTTGGCCACAGCGGCGGTGCATCACCTGCTGATTAAATTGGAGAAACGCACTCAATGCGGGCTGGTAATCGAAAGCGGCGAACCCCGGGAAACCCATCATTTCTGCGTGCTGGTGGGATATGGCGCCAGCGCCGTCAATCCATATTTAGCGTTTGAAACGCTGGAAGATCTGTCCCGGCGCGGCGTTTTGAACAGCGTCGATCCGGGCGCGGCGATCCGGCGATACATTTCCGCGATAGGCGCGGGCATACTGAAAGTGATGTCGAAAATGGGCATTTCCACACTGCAAAGCTACCAGGGCGCTCAAATTTTTGAAGCCATCGGGTTGAGCGAAAAAGTGATTGAAAAATATTTCTGCGGAACGGTCTCAAGAATCGGCGGCATTGGATTGGGCGGCATTCACCGGGAAATTTTGGCGCGCCATCAGCGGGCCTTTCCCGCACGCGAAACCGCCGGTTTCCCGGGGCTTGATTTCGGCGGAAAATACCAATGGCGGCGCACCGGCGAAAAACATCACCTGTCGCCGCGGGGAATCGCGCAATTGCAGCAGGCCGTTCGCGATAAAAATCCCGAAAATTACCGGGAATTTGCGCGGTTGATGAATCAACGCAACGCGGAAGCCGGAACGATTCGCGGTTTGCTGGCATTCCGGGAAAGCGGCAAAGCCATTCCGCTTGCGGAAGTGGAACCGTGGACGGAAATCGTAAAACGCTTCAAAACCGGGGCAATGTCTTATGGTTCCATCAGCAAGGAAGCCCACGAGACGTTAGCGATTGCCATGAATCGCATCGGCGCAAAAAGCAATAGCGGCGAAGGGGGCGAAGACGCCGGCCGTTTTCAGCGCGATCCCAACGGGGATTGGCGGCGCAGCGCCATCAAGCAGGTGGCGTCCGGGCGTTTCGGCGTGACCAGTCATTATTTGGTCAACGCGGATGAAATTCAGATCAAAATGGCCCAGGGCGCCAAACCGGGGGAGGGCGGGCAACTGCCCGGTTTTAAGGTGTATCCCCGGATCGCCAAAACCCGCAACGCCGCCCCGTTTGTCACCCTGATCTCCCCGCCGCCGCATCACGATATTTATTCCATCGAAGACCTTGCCCAATTGATTTTTGATTTGAAAAATGCCAACCCGCGGGCCCGCATCAACGTAAAACTGGTTTCCGAAGTGGGCGTGGGAACGATTGCCGCCGGCGTGGCCAAGGGCAAGGCGGACGTCGTGCTCGTCAGCGGGCATGACGGCGGCACCGGCGCGGCGCCCCTGACGTCGATTAAAAATGTCGGTTTACCCTGGGAATTGGGGATTGCCGAAGCGCATCAAACCCTCGTGTTGAATGATTTGCGCAGCCGCATTGTGATCGAATGCGACGGTCAGCTCAAAACCGGCCGCGATGTGGCCATTGCCTGCCTGTTGGGCGCGGAAGAATTCGGTTTTGCCACGGTTCCGCTGATCGCAATGGGCTGCGTGATGATGCGGGTTTGCCATCTCAACACCTGCCCGGTGGGCATCGCCACCCAGGATCCGGAACTACGAAAAAAATTCCGGGGACAGCCGGAGCACGTCATCAATTATTTTTATTTTGTCGCCCGGGAATTACGTGAAATCATGGCAAAACTGGGATTCCGCACCGTGAACGAAATGGTCGGTCGGGTTGACCGGCTGAAAATGGCGCGCGAAACAGCGCATTGGAAAACGAACGGCATTGATCTGTCAGCCATTTTGCATCGCGCCGTGCCCAAAGGACGCTCCGCGAGCTACCGCACCGAAAAGCAGGATCATGGATTGAGCGGTGTGTTGGATCATCAATTAATCAAACAGGCTGGCCCGGCGTTGCAAGCGGGCAAAAAAGTGTCGTTTGATCTTGAAATCAGAAATGTTCATCGCACGGTCGGCACAATGCTGAGCAGTGAAATTTCCAAAAAACACGGGGCTGCCGGGCTGCCGGACGATACGATAACGATTACCTGCCGGGGATCGGCGGGCCAGAGTTTTGCCGCATTTGGCGCGCGCGGACTGACCTTTCGCATCTTCGGCGACGCCAACGACTATTTCGGAAAAGGGCTCTCCGGCGCAAAATTGATCATTCAGCCGCCGGAAAACGCCGGTTTTACCGCGGAAGAAAACATCATCATCGGGAACGTGTCATTTTACGGCGCGACCGGCGGCGAGGCCTATATCAACGGTCTGGCCGGCGAGCGATTTTGCGTGCGCAACAGCGGCGCGAGAGCGGTCGTGGAAGGCGTCGGCGATCACGGCTGCGAATACATGACCGGCGGGCGGGTGGTCGTTCTCGGCAAAACCGGGCGCAATTTTGCCGCCGGAATGAGCGGGGGCATCGCGTATGTGATCGATGAAAACGGGCGGTTTCGACAACAGCAGTGCAATACGCGCATGGTTGAATTGGAAGACGTCGCCACTGAAGCAGACGTTGACGAACTGCTCGAAATGATCAAAAATCACCGGGAATACACCGGCAGCGCGCTGGCTGATCGGATTTTAAATCAATGGAAAATTTATCGCCAAAAATTTGTCAAAGTGATGCCGAGGGATTACAAGCTGGCATTGGAGCGATTGGCGGAAACGCGGGAGGCGTGGGGCGTGGAGCGTAGGGCGTAGGGCGTGGAGCGTGGTGGGGCGTGGAGCGTGGGGCGTAAATTCGCCGGGTATGAAGCAGGAGCTTCGCAACGAGTCAAAAGGAGCTTCCGGGAAAAAGGGGTTGCGAAGCAGGAGCTTCGCAACGAGTAAGTGAAAAAAAATATGGCAAAAATTATCGGATTTAAAACTTACCAACGCGAATTGCCGGAAAAACGTCCGGTGGAGAAACGCATTCGCGATTTTGATGAAATTTACACCCATTTTTCCGGAAAAAAAATGCGCGAGCAGGCCGCCCGGTGCATGGATTGCGGGGTGCCGTTTTGTCACGCCGGCTGTCCGCTGGGAAATCTGATTCCCGATTGGAATGACCTGGTGTATCAACACCGCTGGGAAGAAGCCTATCAGCAGCTTGCCGCCACCAATAATTTTCCTGAATTTACCGGGAGATTGTGCCCCGCGCCCTGCGAGGAAGCCTGCGTGCTGGGCATTACGGACCCGCCCGTCGCCATCGAGCTGCTGGAAAAATCCATCATTGAACATGCCTTCAAAAAAGGATGGGTCATCCCGCGGCCGCCGAAAATGCGCACGGGGAAACGCATTGCCATCGTCGGTTCCGGGCCGGCGGGACTGGCCGCTGCCCAACAGTTGAATGTCGCCGGACATTCCGTGACGGTTTTTGAGCGGGATGATCGCATCGGCGGATTGCTGCGCTACGGCATTCCGGATTTTAAAATGAAAAAAAAGGTGCTGGATCGCCGGTTGGCGATTCTGGAAGCGGAAGGGATTGTTTTTAAACCCAATTCGCATGTGGGCAAAAATATATCCGTCGAACAATTGCGGGATTTCGACGCCATTCTGCTGTGCGTGGGCGCGACAAAACCGCGCCGGTTGATGAATCTGAACGGGTCGGAGTTGCAGGGAATCCACTTTGCCATGGATTATCTGACCCGACAAAACAGGATTTGCGCCGGTGAAGCCCCGGCGAAGTTTAATGGCGAGCGCATCGATGCAAAGGGCAAACATGTCATCGTCATCGGCGGTGGTGATACGGCCAGCGATTGTATTGGTACCGCTAATCGCCAGGGCGCAATCTCTGTCACGAATTTTGATTATCACGAAACGCCGCCGCTGGAACGCCCGCCGCATCAGCCCTGGCCATACTGGCCGGATAAATTGCGCACCAGCCCCTCGCACGAAGAAGGCTGCAAGCGCGAGTGGAAAGTGTTGACCAAAGCATTTTTCGGTGAAAACGGGCGCGTAAAACAGGTGCGAACCGTGGATGTGGAATTGCTGGTTCAAAAAGATCGCCCACATAAAATCATCGAAATTCCCGGCGCGGAGCGTGCTTGGCCGGCAGACCTGGTGTTGATTGCCATCGGCTTTAGCGGGCCGGAAAAAAGCAGTTGGCTCAAGGCGCTTGGCGTTACCTTTGATTCGCGCGGAAACATCCAAACGGATGAACAGTTCCGCGCAGCCGCGCCCAATATTTTTGCCGCGGGCGACGGCCGAATGGGACAGTCGCTGATCGTGTGGGCGATTGCCGACGGCCGCGAAGCCGCCCGGTGTGTGGATGAGCATTTGACGGGAAAAACAACATTACCGACAAAAGGCGTAAATGATCTCTTGTCGAATGTTCGATAACAAATGATTAACTTGACAATGTTCAATTTCAAAGGATTTTGACAGGATCAACAGGATATACATGATATTTCAAAAGAATGATCAACAAATCTTTAACCTGCATTATGCACAGGTTTTATTTAGAGTGGTTTTAACTTACTGTAATATTTGATTTTATCTTATAAATTTCGGGTGATAAAGGCTTCGGCGGAATGATTTGTTGGCAGAATCCTTAAATTCATAAAAAATAATCATTCTGCCCTTAATTATTCCGCCAAAAAACGTATTTATGAATTAATCAGGTTTAATCCTGTAAATCCTGTCACAAAATCTAATTTAACATTGTCGAGTTAATTTTTTCAATAGTTTTCGATGCTGACAGGTATTTGTGTAGCCATGGAGATAGAAACGGCTTGCTACACAACGACTTCAAAAGAATTAATCCTGATCGGTTGAGAACAGTATTGCGCGGTTTTTCTAATATCATTCCTGCTTGCCGTTATGCGCGCGTAATTGAAAAATTGAATAACCTCCCGGTTCATTTCTTTCCAAAATTTCGATCATCCAGAATTTTTTTTTGATTTTATCACATTCAATATTGATTTCAGCGTTATTTACATCTGTTTTTTCATGCACGGTTTTCCAATGTTGATTATCATTTGATGCCCGAATGCGATAAGATTTTGCGAACGCTGCATCGCCGGTCAGGGTCAGCCATTGGCATGAAAACGAGTCCCCAAAATCCAGCCAAATCCACTGCGGATCGGCGATTTTACTTCCCCAATGAAGTTGCAACGTGCCGTCGCCGGGATCGTGAACCTCGCCGGAAGAAATTCGCACATGGCTGATATAGTTTTCTGCAAGTATCTGTTTTTCAAGGCTTTGACGCTGATAGCCGGCAAGCAAATTGCGTAGAAATTGTTCGGCAACCGGATCATAGCGCCGTCCGTATAATTCGCTTTCCGAGCGTTCCGGCAGTAGCCGCCCGCGAAGCTGGATGCGCGAGATGATCACTCCGCCGTTGCCGTATGGGATTTCCATCACCGCCGGAACCAGCAGCGAAAGATGGCAGCGCGCCAATGCCCGGTACGGTCGCGTGGGGCGCACGTTGTGCTGGCTGACCATTTCTCCGCCAAACCCGCCGTTGAATATCCGTAGATGCTCCGGGGCGATTTTTTTCCATAAAAAATGACGTGCATCTTCCGGAAAAACATGCGAATCGTAACCACCGCGCTCCGGGTCGGCGCGTTTTTGCACCACAATGTCCAGGTTTTTCAGCAGGGGATAACGCGCTTCATTTTCCACGCCAAATTCGGGTTCCTGCACCAGCAAAATTCCGCCGTTTGCAACGCATTCTGTCAATCGGGCAATCGCCGATTTGTCCAACGCGGCAATTGCACGGCCATTAATCATTGCCATTTCGGAATTTGTCAGATTTTCTGCTTCCGCATGGACAGTCAGCCCAAACCGCGTCAAAGTCCGTTGCAACTCGTTGGCCGGGGAATGATCAAACAGGACAATTTGAGAAAACGGCATTTTTTGTGGTGTTGAATCGGGTGAAAAAACATGGATAATTTTTTCGCTATGAGCGGTTTCACGATCATTTTCATCAAAAATTGCCACGCGGAGACGATATTCACCGGGCTTTTTGGGAAAAGCAACCGGAAGCCGTGCCTTGCGATGTTCTCCGGCTTTGAGGATAAATACCTGTTCCTGTTCTTCGGTGAGTTCTTTGAGTGTCGGATCAAAACATCGTTTCAAGCGCGCGGTTTTGGCGGCGTCCGTATCATTGAAGAGATATACCGCAATGTTGCGGCTTTCCTCGCACAAAAAATGACGATCCCACAATTCAATGCTTACGCCCAGCGGCGAAAATGCGTTTTTCAGCGCCGTTATGATGGGTTTGGGCGTCAATACCGCCAGCGCCCCGCTAAACCAATTGGCGGTCGCCCCGCCGTCGCAACTCAGATAAACAAAAGGCATGATGGCGTCCAGGTTGAGCCGCCGCCATAGTTCAGTCAATTCCTCGGCTAAAAAAGCCTGGTGTTCCAGCAGCTTTTCTTTCGTTGGGTTACGCCCCAGCCAGCGCTCCAGCACAATTTTGGTGAGTTCGGTGGGATTTCCCCGGCTATCCAGCCACCACCAAATGTATTCGTTGACCATCACCGGGGTGATGCTTTTTTGCAGGTCAAAAATCGAGCGTGAATACCCGAATTTTTTGGCGTTCAAGAGCGGGCCGAGCGAATAAATGTAAGGGTGATCCTCCCCGAAATCGACCATTTCCCAGGGTCTGGTCGGGTCAAGCGCTTTCATTTTCGGAATAATTTCCCCGGTGACGCGCTCGTCTTCCGATTCATTCAGCGCATCCCAAACAACCACCGAGGGGTGATGCCCATGTGCTTTGATCCAGGCGGTAAATTCTTTTTCGATCTGCTCTGGCGAGCCGGTGGTTGTCCAGAACATCCATTCATCCTGCAGCATGACGCCGTGCTCGTCGGCGAGGTCGTACCAGCGATTGTATGCCCGTCCCAAATGAAAGCGGAAAAAAGACATATTGTGCGATTTGGGAATGTCCACCAACGCTTTTTTGGCCCAATCCATGTTCCAGGGGAGTATGCCGCGCCGCGGATCGGAAAGCAGCCGGTGAAAACAGATGTTGCCGCCCATCAGCACCCGGCGTTTCCCGTTGAGATAAAAATGTCCTTCGCGGATTTCAAAGCCGCGCATTCCGAAAGACAGTTTTTGCATGTAAGCTAATTTGTGGTCATCAATTAAATAAACCGCTAATCGATATAAAAACGGGCGTTCAGGCGACCACAATTGCGGATTTCGTATCCAAAGCGTGGTTTCAAAGGTATAATTATCTTCAGCCCAAATTGTAAATTCTTCCGGATCGGATTGCGCGACGATGTTTTCACTGTTCCGCGGCGTAATCACACAATGTATCAACAATTTTTCGTTACGATGCGAGAAACTGGAAATCTCACATTTTAAATTGACGCTTCCATTTTCAATATTTGGAATGATGCGCGTCCAGTCCACTCGCGCAACGCCGTACAAATGCAGCCAAACATCTCCCCAAATGCCGGGAATCCAGCACATTTTCTCAAAATCCTGCCCAACGGCGGCGTGTTCCGGCAGGGTATGCCTTGCGCCGACGCGCACCAGCAGTTCGTTCTCCCCGTCGCGCCGGACAAGTTCGGTCATGTCAAATTCCTGGCTGGTGTAACAGGGGATGTCCCCGCCGACGGGTTGCCCGTTCAGCCAAATTTCCGTGCCGTATTGCACCTGTTCGAGCTGCAAAAACAGCCGCTCAAAACTCGCATTTTCGGGCAACGAAAAAGTGGTTTGATACAAAAAATAATCGTATTTTTCCCAATCGAGGGGCGGTTCGGCGACATCCACCAGCGCCGGCACCGGCACGCGGTGTTTGAAAAAATCCGGGCGATTATCCCCGGCGGCCAGGTTCCAGGTTCCGTTTAAGGAAATGCGCTGATAGCCATCATTCTTGTTGATCATTTTTTGTTCTTTTTACATTTTTTTGTTCTTTTTACATTTCAGTCGCTTAAGTTTTGACCGGCAGGGATGCCGGTCTTACGTTATCGGAAAAACGATAACTTACTCACCGCACCAGCAACATTTTCCGTGCCTGCCGAAATTCCCCGGCGGTCAACCGATAAAAATAAACACCCGAAGGCAAATCATTTGCTTTCACTTGTCGTTCGTGAACACCGGCGCTAATCGGTTGTTTATCAAGAATTTTTCGAACCCGCTGTCCCAATGAATTAAAAATTTCCAGGGTCAGTTTTTCGGATGTGGGCAGGCTGAAGCGAATGACTGTTTCACCGTTGAAGGGATTAGGATAATTCTGCGCTAATTCAAAACGCTTCACCGGCGCTTGTCCGCTGCCGCTGATGCCGACCGGCGTAAATCCCAAGGCGTCGAGCATCGGCTGAATCTCCAGGTTGGACATAAACATGTCCCAGCAAAGTTGGCTGCGATAATTCTCGATCATCACCACAATCGGTCCCTGGTCGATAGAAATGTAGCTGTCGGCGAACCAGTTTTGATCGCTATTAAAGGCGTCGTAAAAACCGAATTCTCCCCAGAGATCGGCGCCCAATTCGTGGTAAAAATACTTCAGCGTCGCCATGGATTCACCGGGAATATAGGGCATGGCGCTGAGCGCGGCCGTCGGCGTAATGGTACCATAATCATTGCTGAACGGCGCGTGGGCGCTGTATCC
>CAYVDX010000009.1:6401-16297 GCA_964450485.1 uncultured Calditrichaceae bacterium | reverse complement strand
CAAGGCGTCCAGCGCCTGTAATTCCCGCAGTGCGACATCTTTTTTCCCGGCGATTTTTCATTGCACTCGCCGGCAAACAGCATCAAGCCAAGAAACATCAAAGACGACATCTTGAATTCCTTAATTCAAACCTCCTTGAATTTGTTAACGTTAAAACCAAATTGCAGTGGAGACTATTTCAAGAATGATGCCGGGAGGTCTTTTTAGCACATAAACAAAATGAAAACAATTTTTTATGGAAAAACAACGTGGGGGGCATACGAGATTCGGTATGATTTAATAGACGAGTATATATTTTTTTATAACATCAATAATCGCGGGATTCCAATGGTTTTCCATGTTCGTTTTGGGATTCGCCCCTATGGTACGATTGAAATATTACAAATGTTTTTTGATAAGCTCCTCAAATGTCGCGTAATCACGCACGCCTTCAATGTCTTCGACGATGTTGCCGTCTGTATCAAGAATAAAGGTTCGGGGGATCGCCCGGATGACGCCTAATTCGGCAACGGCCTCACTGCTCCCCCATAGAACCGGATAATCGATGTTCAGTTTTTTCACCATTTGATGGACATTTTTTTCAGGCGACTGAACAACCAGGCCCAGCACCTCAAAGCCTTGATTTTTATAGTCGTTACGCAGTTTTACGAGATCGGGAATTTCGTGGACACAAGGCATGCACCAGGTTGCCCAGATATTTACCAGCACCACTTTTCCGCGATAATCGGACAGCGAGACATTTGTGTTTTCGAGGCTTTTAAGCGTAAATTTTGGCTTACCGCTCTCATCAACATTTTCTGTTTTGGGGGAGGCTTTTTGCTCAGACGAACAGGCGTGGAAACCAATAACGACAAGCGACGTCAGAAATACAGCCAAAGACACTTTGAGAAAATGACGAGTCATATTTTAAATCCCTTCTTTATCAATTGATTTTTTTAATTCATGCGTCAAAGATACAATTATTTTCTGAGCATGTAAAGTAGCAAACACGCTTTGTGTTTTCTATAATTTACATTACGGCAATCAAAATAAGAAACACCTTTTATTACTGCTCGATGGATTTTAAGGTATGCAGGCGTAAGCAGCGTTATCTTGTTTGTATCCTTTTTGGATTGAATGACTCTTTTTAGTAAATTGTTGAAACATAAAGTGTTTGACGGGCGATTAAAATTAATGATAAAACAAATGAAATGAGAAAGATATGCGACATTTTAAATTTTGGATCACAATTTTTTTTGCGCTTTTGACAATTAGCCCCATTTTTGCAAAGATCGTTCGAACAGAGCATGTGGCCGCGGAACTGGTTTCCGAAACGCAAACCATCCAACCCGGGCAGCCGTTTTGGGTGGCGCTGCATTTGAAAATGAAGCCGGACTGGCACGTTTACTGGCGCAATGCCGGCGACGCCGGTCTGCCCACCGCCATTGAATGGGATTTGTCGGACGGCTTCAAAGCCGGCGACATCCAATGGCCATATCCCATACGTTTCAAGCTGGATGAATTTGTCAACTTTGGCTACAAAGACGAGGCGATGTTTCCGGTGAAAATCACGCCGCCGGCAAACTTGGATAAAGGCAAAAATGTCGTTTTGAAAGCGCGGGCTGACTGGCTGGTGTGCGCGGAGATTTGTGTGCCGGAATCAGCGGAGTTGGAATTATCCCTGGATATCGGCGAGCGGCCAATTGCAAACGATCGTTGGGTGAAGCCTTTTGCGGATGTGCGGGCTAAATTGCCCATCAAAAATAGCGAATGGAAGATTCAGGCAGCGATTAAGGATGCCGCTTTGGTTTTTCAAATCACCCCGCCGCGGTGGATGACCGAAGAAATTTCCGAAATCGATTTTTACCCGTATGAAGAATTGACCATCCAAAACAGCGCGGCGCAAAAATTAACAAAAACAGCCGATGGCTATCAATTAACGGTGCCGCTTTCCCCGGATCGCGAGGGAAATCCCACTCACATCTCCGGCATTCTCGTTTCCGATAGCGGCTGGCGGGGAGCCGGCTCGGAAAAAGCAATGGAATTCAGCACGGAAATCAGGCAAAAATTTTCCGGTGCGCCAACGACCGCGAAAAAGGAAGTGAGCAGCTTGTGGTTTGCCCTGCTGTTCGCCTTTGCCGGGGGAATGATCCTCAATTTGATGCCCTGCGTGCTGCCGGTGCTTTCTTTGAAAATTCTCGGATTTGTGCGGCAAGCCGGCGAAGATCGCAGCAAGGTTTTTCGGCACGGGCTGACGTTTATGGCCGGCGTGTTGGCATCTTTTTGGGCGTTGGCCGGCGTGCTGCTGCTTCTGCGGGCCGGCGGAGAGCAGCTTGGCTGGGGATTTCAGCTCCAATCGCCCACATTTATCATCGTGCTGGCAATCTTTATGTTTTTATTTGGCTTAAGCCTGTTCGGCGTGTTTGAAATCGGCGCGTCGCTGGCATCGGTCGGTCAGCAGACGGCCGCCAAATCGGGGCACTTCGGCTCGTTTATGAGCGGCGTTACCGCCACGGTTGTGGCAACGCCCTGCACAGCCCCGTTTATGGGTTCCGCGCTCGGTTTTGCGCTCAGCCAATCCGCGTTGGTAAACATCGCCATTTTCACGGCGTTGGGATTGGGCATGGCCGCGCCGTACGTTCTTTTAGCCTCCTCGCCGCCGCTGCTCAAGTTTGTGCCCAAGCCGGGCGCGTGGATGAATATTCTCAAACAATTCATGGGCTTTCTGCTGATGGCCACGGTTATTTGGCTGCTGTGGGTGTTGGGGATTCAAACCGGCGTGAACGGCGTAATCGTTTTGCTGATCGCCCTGCTGTTTACCGGGATGGGCGCGTGGGTGCTGGGTTACTGGGGAAATTTGACCCACGGAAAATCAACCCGTTTAATTGCCCGGGCGCTTGCGGGCGTCGCCATTATCGGCAGCATTATTTTTACCGTGAGAAGCGTTGACGCGGCCGGTGCAACGCCGCAACGCTCGGCGGCCGTTGAAAAGTTGGGCGATATCCGCTGGCAAACCTATTCACCGGAGTTGGTGAAAAACCTGAAGGCGCGGGGAAAACCGTTTTTTATCGATTTTACCGCGGCCTGGTGCCTGAGTTGCCAGGTCAATCAAAAGGTTGCCTTTGGCTCAACCGATGTGCAGCAAGCCTTTGCCAAACACAGCATTACCCCGATTATCGCCGATTGGACGTCCAAAGATGAAGTGATTACCCGCGCCCTGGCGGAATACGGGCGCAACAGCGTGCCGCTTTACGTTTTATTTAACGGAAAAACCAACAGCGCGCCGGTTATTTTACCGGAAATTCTGACCCCGGGCGTGGTTTTGGATGCGCTGAAAAACGCCGGATTTAATTGAAAACAGGGAACGGTTCCCAAAGGGACAGGCTGCGACCATTCCGCTGAAACCATCAAAAAAATCAGCATTGATGTACAATCTTTCCGTGCCGAATGGTCATTTTCACGTGGTTAATGCCGTAGTGATACGGCAAAAAATGGTAGTTGGGAATATCAAGCAGAATGATATCCGCTTTTTTGCCGGTTTCGAGCGAACCGGCTTTTTTTTGTTGGGCAATGGATTTGGCGGCATTCAGCGTGGCCGCGGCAATGGATTCTTCCGGGGTCATTTTCATTTGCAGCGCGGCAATGGTAAGCATTAACTGCATATTTTGAGTGAAGCTGCTGCCGGGATTAAAATCCGTGGCCAGCGCGACCGGCAGACCGGCGTCAAGCATTTTGCGCGCCGGGGCGTACTGATTTTTCATCAGAAAAAAAGTGGTTCCCGGCAGCAAAACCGGGATCACGCCGCTGTTTTTCATCGCGGCAATGCCTTCATCGGAAATTTTCACCAAATGATCGGCGGAAATCGCCCCAACCCGCGCGGCCAGTTCCGCGCCGCCGGTGTAATGCAGCTCGTCCGCGTGCAATTTGGGAATCAAGCCGTGATCTTTGGCCGCCCGCAGAATCCGCTCGCTTTGGGAAATCGTAAACACATTTTTCTCGCAAAAAACATCGCAAAAAATCGCCAGTTTTTCCTCCGCGACCCGCGGAATCATTTCGTTGATCACTAAATCCACATATTTTTCGCGGTTGCTTTGGTATTCGTCCGGCACCTCGTGCGCGCCCAAAAACGTCGGGACAATGGTGATGGGAATCAGTTTGGCAAGTTTTTTCAAAATGCGCAGGCTTTTGAGTTCGTCCGCCGTGGAAAGGCCGTACCCGCTCTTTGCTTCGATGGTGGTGGTGCCGTATTCCAAAAATTTGCGAATCCGCGGCACGGTTCGCTCGGCGATTTCATCAAAGCTCGCCTGGCGGAATGCCCGCACGCTGTTGCGAATGCCGCCGCCGGCCGCGGCAATTTCTTCGTACGACTTTCCGGCAATGCGCATCGCGAATTCCGCTTCGCGGGTTTTGTAAAACACCGGGTGGGTGTGCGGATCGACAAACCCGGGAAATGCCCAACAGTTTTGCCCATCGATGACATCGGCGACGGGATATTTCTGCTGAAGGGCCGCCAAATGATCAATCGCGCAAATCTCATCGCCGTCGATGGCAATCGCGGTATTTTCGATGACCGAAAGGCTGTTGGTCGTTTGCGGATTCGGAGTGACGATTCCCTGGAGATTTTGTAAAATTTGTGTCATTTTTGAGTGTCGCTTCGGTTGGAATGATCGGTTTCAAAATGCAAAACGTTTCTCAATCTTTTTTAGCGCCATATCATATTCAATGCCCTCTGCTGAGTCATTTTCAACAGCTTTGACCCTGGCGGTAATTTATTTTTCCCAAGCCGAGTTGACATCGCTGGAATCCGAAGAATGATTATCCAAGAAAAGAGGAAACCTGACTTTTTCCAGCCGCTCTCTCTTCGGTAACCTGATTAATTCAGACGTTATTTCTTCGAGCTTTTTTTGCATTTTAGTAGCCTCTTGTTTTTTTCTAAAAGACTGAATTTCTTTTCAGAAACATAACAATTACGCGTTTGTTTTGCAATCAAAAACAATTGCGTTACGATTCCAAAAACGGGAATGTCAAGTTGCAAGATTTTGGGTTTTGAATACTGATTGGGATTCAATAAACCGGGCGGCTGACGTTGTTTTCAAACGCAGACGCCAATCGGCAATAGGCTTGTTTAATGATGATATCCAATTCCCGGCGGGCGTCGATGGTTTCAATCAGGTTGACGTCGCCCCGCCAACGCGGGATAATGTGAAAACAGAGGTGCTGAGGAAGGCAATTGAGGTTCGTTCTCCCGGTGCGGCTGCCGACGCTGAATCCATCGGTCGTAAAAATGTTTTCCAGAACGGAAATACAAAGCTGCGTGGCGTGCATGATGTCCAGGTTTTCGTTATCCATCAATTCCGTTATCGAAAGAACGTGGCGGTTGGGAAATACCTGCAAGTGCCCGGCGTTGTAGGGCAGGGATGCTAATTTGATCGAACAATGCGCGCTGTGATAAAGCAACAGGGAGTGTTGGCCAATTCCCTGTCGAATATTTTCGCAATGCGCGCAACGGCTGCCGGTATTCTCGCGTTCATTAAAAAGAAAGGCTTCGCGTTGGGGAGGTAAATCAATATCCCGGGTTAACTGACTTGCCATAACATAATCCTTTTCGGAAAGATAAATATTTTTAACCGATTTCAATATTTGACATTTTTTTGATGTGTTGCGTCAAATATTGCATCATTAAGTTGCACAAACCGTTTAAAAATCACAAACCGCTGCCCGGCGGTTCATCCGTTTGCACAAATATTTATCACCCCTCAGGACATGCTCAAAAAGCCAATGTCACTGGAACCCCAAGTTATTTATAGAGCGTCATTGATTTCAAGGGAAATATCGCGAATCGTTACTATTCAGCGATTACTATCCTGGGTGTTTACAATACGGCTTTTCCTGAAATCGCAGCGTAAAAACCTTGAAGGTTTCTTGGCAGATATTAAACATTCCATGTTTTTTACATTTTTGGCGATATTTGAAAAACACCCGGAAAACCTTCAAGGTTTGTCGTGTTTACGTTCACGGAAAATCTGCCGGATTCCCACACTGCTGAATAATAACTGCGAATCTTTCGTAAAACGCATTTTTTAAGTCACCTAACCCATTCTGTGTATTGAAAAGTTATTCTTATACGAATTTTGCTTTCGCCGGTTTCATTGCATACCTTATTTTGATAAAACAACAGCGAATTCTTATGCAAAAATTAATGAACGATGCAAATATAATTCTACAGGCAGCCATCGATAGCGTCAAACCGCACAGATTGATCGAAAAAAATGTGAAAATTGCGGACGACATTTTGATTGTAAACAACCGGCGATTTGATTTGCGCGACGTCGCGCACATTTATGTGATTGGAATGGGTAAAGCGTCCGCCGTGATGGCGAACAAGTTGGAGGACAGGTTGGGAAATCGCATCACCGGCGGCCAGGTGATTGTAAAATACGGTCACGGCGAAAAATGCAAGCGGATTTCAATCCGGGAAGCGGGTCATCCGGTGTTGGACGAAAACGGGCTGCGGGCAACAGAGGAGTTGCTGGAGATCGCACAAAAAGCGGGTGAAAATGATTTAGTGATCTGCCTGATTTCCGGCGGCGGTTCCGCGTTGTTTGAAAAATTGCCCGCGGGCATTTCGCTAACTGATTTACGAAAAACCGTTGAAATGCTGCTGGCTTGCGGCGCATCGATTGAAGAAATCAACGCGGTGCGAAAACATCTTTCCGAAGTAAAAGGCGGGCGGCTGGCCAAAGCCATTGCCCCGGCAAAATGCCTCGGCGTGATCATCTCGGATGTCATTGGCGACCCGTTGGACGCCATTGCCTCCGGCCCCACCGCGCCGGACACGACCACGTTTGCCGACGCCTGGAAAGTGTTGAAAAAATACGACTTACGGACAGGGTTACCGGAAAGCATTATCCGACATTTACAAACCGGAATGCAAAATCCGCGGCATGAAACCATCAAGCCGGGGGATCCGGTTTTTAAAAATGTGCACCATTTTATTTTGGGAAATAATTTTATCGCGCTGACCGCCGCGGAAGCCGCCGCCAATGCCCTCCGTGATTATCAAACCATAATTTTAACCGGTAAAATGCAGGGCGAAGCCCGCGAAGCCGCGCGCGTGATTGCCGCCATTGCGGAGGAAGTGATCGCGTCCGGGCGTCCGCTGGGGCGTCCGGCCTGTTTGATTTTCGGCGGAGAAACAACCGTGACCCTGCGCGGCAACGGCAAAGGCGGGCGCAACCAGGAATTTGCCCTGGCCGCCCTGCTTGCGCTTTCTCATTTGCAGGAAAATTATTTGCTGTTGAGCTGCGGCACGGACGGCACGGATGGCCCCACGGACGCTGCGGGCGCATTTGCTTCACCGAAAATTTGGAAAATTGCCAAAGAAAAAGGGGTAAATCCCGCTGAATTTTTAGCCGAAAACGACGCCTATCATTTCTTTGAACAAACCGGCGGCCTCATCAAAACCGGGCCGACCGGCACAAACGTGATGGACATCGGTATTGTGCTGATTCCGTAGATGCTTGCCGTCCCTATAACGACAACCCGACCCGTCGGAATAAATCGGGATCATTCCCTTCGGGAATTGAGATGCTGGGCAGGAGTGCAGACTTTAGCCTGCCACCGTTTGCTGACCGTAAATTTCATTTTAGCTATTGTTGAAGCGGATAAACGGATTTTCTTTGATCAAATCGCGAATGTTCTTGAAGGGGATTTTGCATTTCATCTTACCGTAGGCGTAGGGGCCGATTTCGTAGGGATTGAAGTAAAACGTAATGCCGGATTTTCCCAAAATAAAATTATCGTTGAGTTCAAACCGGTCATTTTTGAAGAAAAAACCGAGGTCCGACCAGCGTTTTCCTTCGGGAATTTTGCACTGCTTGCGGAAAAATCGCTCGGCAATCGGGCGTAATTTTTCGGCGAAATTCGCTTTAAAAATATCACGCAGCAAAATGCGTTTGCCGGTGCGGGTGTCGATGTTTACATAAACAGTGTTCGTGTTGGGATGCGCCCCGCCGGTGTAGGCGTAGGTGGAAATTTTCAGGCACATCAACGGCGGACGGTTGTCGATGACGGTCATTTTTCGTTCAATTTCCCAGGAGGAAATATAGCCCGGGGATGCTTTCATCATGGTTTGAAAGTCATTGAAAAAATCCGCCGCAAACCCTTCCGCTGAATTGATGCTCACTTTTTTTTCGTTGTCGCCGCGATAAACCGGGGTGAACAAATACTCGCGTTTCAAATTGGATAATGCATCTTTAATCGGCAGGCTGGCAGCGCCGACAATCTCGGGATATTGGATGGCGACCACCGCGCAGCCGGATTTCCCGCCTTTGCAGTCGCCCACCTTTTTCTCAAACGCGGCCATTTGATAAACAATCGTATCCGCGGCAGCGGGCGAGACGGTTTTCGCGATGTTCATTTCCCGCGCGGCATCCGGCGGGCGTTGTCCGTTTTGCTGTCCGCAAGCTGATGGGATCAACCATGCAAGCATCAAAAAAAATGAGACGAAAAATTTTTTCATTGTTTTATCCTTCTCGTCCCACGCTCTGCGTGGAACATTAGCCGCCGACGCTCCGCGTCGAGTATATGACGCAGAGCGTGGAATGAGAAAAAAAGAGAGACCACTCAGGAAACCCGTTTGCCCGGGGCAACCATTTTTTCGGGAGAGAGCAGCACCAGCCCGTCATCATCCGCCGCGGCCAGCAGCATTCCCTGTGATTCCACGCCGCGAATGGTTGCCGGTTGCAAGTTTGCCACGATGACGATGGTTTTTCCCACTAAATCCGCCGGGGTATAATGCTGCGCCAAACCGGCCACAAGCTGCCGTTTTTCATCGCCCAAATCCACTCGCAGCCGCAGCAATTTTTTTGCCTTGGGAATCGCTTCCGCCGCGATGATGCGCGCGGTTTTCAGCTCGATTTTTTGAAAATCTTCGATGCTGATCAAGTTTTGCGCCGGCGATTCCGCGGCTGGTGATTCGGTCTCCGCCAACGCCTGTTGCAAGCGGTCGGTTTCCGCCTGAATCACATCGTCCTCAATTTTGCGAAACAAAATCTCCGGCTTGCCCAATTGATAGCCGTCCGGCAGTTGCAACTCAGCGATTCCATCCCACTCGGCGTCTTCCGGTCGGCCCGCCAGCAACAGCATTTGCCAGACTTTTTGCGCGCTGAACGGCAAAAACGGGTGCATCAGCACGGCCAGCGAGCGGATGGTTTGCGCGCAAAGATTCAGCGTGGTGGCGCAGGTTTCGCGGTCGGATTTGCGGGTTTTCCACGGTTCTTTGTCGTTAAAATATTTGTTGGCGAACCGCGCCAAATTCATAAAACGCCTGGTCGCTTCTTTAAACTGAAACTTGTCCAGACTTTCGGCGACACCGTCGCGGGCGGCGGCCATATTTTCCAATAATTCGCGATCCAGCGCGTCCAATTCGCCGCGTTCGGGCAGCCGCCCGTCGAAATATTTGCCGATAAACGTAAACGTTCGGTTTACAAAATTGCCTAAAATATCCGCCAGTTCGTTATTGTGACGCGCCTGAAATTCCTTCCAGGAAAAATCCGCGTCGCGGGTTTCCGGCATGTTTACGGCCAGGCTGTAGCGCAGGGAATCCGGCTCAAATTTTTCCAAATAATCGTTCAGCCAGACGGCGTAATTGCGGCTGGTGGAGAATTTATTGCCTTCCAAATTGAGAAATTCGTTGGCCGGCACATTCACCGGCAGCACGAAATCGCCGTGCTCCATCAGCATTGCCGGAAAAATCAAACAGTGAAAAACGATGTTATCCTTGCCGATAAAATGCACCAGTTTTGTGTCCGGGTCTTGCCAATACGGTTTCCAGGCCTCGGGATTGCCGCGGTTGGCCGCCCATTCCCTGGATGCGGAAATGTAGCCGATCGGCGCGTCGAACCAGACGTAAAGCT
>CAYVDX010000009.1:3168-6391 GCA_964450485.1 uncultured Calditrichaceae bacterium | reverse complement strand
TTCGTCGGCATTTACGCCTGCTTTTTCCGCGACGTCTTTGGGCAAATCCACGCCCCAGGGCAGGTCGCGGGTCATGGCGCGATCTTTCAGCTCATCGTTAAACCAGCTTTTGATTTGCCCCAGCACATTCGGCCGCCATTCGGGATGCCCGGCGATCCATTTTTTCAATTTGGGTTGAAATTTCGCCAGGGGCAGATACCAGTGGGTGGTTTTTTTTAGCACCGGCGTGGTGTTGGTGATGGCGCTGCGCGGATTTTTCAGCTCCAGCGGGCTGAGCGACGAGCCGCAGCGTTCGCACTGATCGCCGTAAGCGTCTTCGTAGCCGCACACCGGGCACTCGCCGCGCACAAAGCGATCCGCCAAAAACATTTTTGCTTCGGGATCGTAAAGCTGCTCCTCGGTTTTCAGCACAAATTTGTCTTTCGCGGCCAGGGTGCGAAAAAAATCCTGGCTGGTCTGGTGATGCACCGGCGAACTGGTTCTGCCGTAAAAATCAAAGGAAATGCCGGCTTTTTCAAAGCTCTCTTTGATGATCGCGTGATAGCGATCCACAATCACCTGTGGCTTCACGCCCTCGGCTCGCGAACGCAGCAAAATGGGCACGCCGTGTTCATCCGAGCCGCTGACGAAGAGCACATCGCGCTGTTTCAGGCGGCAATATCGCGCGAAAATATCCGCGGGCAAATATGCCCCGGCTAAATGCCCCAAATGGATGGGGCCATTCGCATAAGGCAGCGCGCTGGTCAGCATATATCGTTCTTTTTTTGCCACTGCTTTTCAACCTCCCGGGTTGGTGAAAATAACGAATGAGAATATTGTAAATAGCGTTGACAACCTCTCCAAATAGCAAACATATCTCAATAATCAAAAAAGCTGAGAGCAGTAATCTAACCACTATTCCCAGCTTTTTAAAATATTTTTACAAAATACAGAAAATGATTGTCTGATGATCCGGGTTCTATGTTGCCATGTTTATTGCTTCGGCGACATGCTCGTTTTGTTCGATCATTTTTATCGGCAGACTGACGATATCATCATCCGGGTAGCGCACATAAATCACACCGTTAAAAATGTCGATTTTTTCCACACGCCCTTTCCCTTTTGGGGTTTGAATATACTTTCCAACCGTGGGATAGCGTTCAATTTCTTCCAGGTAAAAATCGCGCTCGTACGCCAGGCAGCATTTTAAACGACCGCAAACGCCGGTCAGGCGGGAAGGACTCATCGGAATAAGCTGATCCTTGATGTATTGAGTGGTAATATTTTCAAAGCGTTTGAGAAAAAGTGAACAGCACAATTGGCAGCCGCAAGCCCCGTACCCGCCGACATGCCGGGCCGCGTCGCGCACGCCGATTTGCCGCAATTCGATGCGGGTGCGAAAACGGCCGGCTAAATCGCGCACGAGTTTGCGGAAATCCACCCGCTCATCCGCTGTAAAATAGAATGTGAATTTGCCGTGGTCTAACTGATATTCCGCATCCACCAAATTCATTTTCAGCTTGTGTTTGACGATTTTGTGCTTGCACGTGCGGATGGCCTGTGCTTCTAATTCACGGTTTTTATTATATTTTGCTAAATCTTCAATGGTTGCGATTCTCAGGACTTCCCGGGTGTTTTCATCTGCGATATACGCGCCAAATGCCTCGCCAACCTGAATTGCCTTTCCTAAATCAATGCCTTTATCCGCCGCTACCACGACATAATTTTCAGGCTTAATTTCCAGGTTTTTTTTGTTGACAAAAACACCGATTCGCCCGGCTTTAAAAGCGACTTCGACAATCTTTTGATTACTTTGGCATGTTTCAGCGTTTTCGCGATGTTCATTGGTGCCATTTGCATTCATGATCCCCACCGATGCGTTAGTAAAAAACAATTTATGTGAAAAGGATTTTTGGGGTTGAATCAAAAACTATTTGAAAAACATTTCACAAATCCGTATCAAAAAAAAGCCTTACATTCTAAATTCATCGCTTGCCCGGGCAATGAATGTGTATAAAGCTTTGATTTGCGTGTCATTTATAAATGCAATAACCTCTGATTCAATTCCGAAAAAATCTTTATAACCATATAAAAATGATACACCTACCTTCATGATTTTTGCCAAAAAACAGGCTCAGCTATTTTTCAGTCTTTTATTAAGTTTAATAGCCAGCGTCGCTAAAATCAACAACGGATTAAAATTTCGGACGTCATCCAGGTTTCGCAGCGCGGATTCAATTTCCCACACAATATTTACAATGTCGGCATCGGGGGTAAATAGCATGAACTTCTTTAAGGTGTCAGCTTTGTCAAAATTATAAATCTCATTTTCTGTAATCGCGGTGTATTTGAGATGCAGCATATCCTGAAACCAGAGCAACAGGAACCAGAGCAGCAGGCGGGATTGCCGACGATCTTTTTTGGCGGTTAGCGGCTCAATAATTTGCATGAGTTCCTGCGATTTGTGAATCAGCACCACTTTACGCAGAAACTCAATCGCCTGATCGCGCAAACTCAGGACGTCCTGTTCCAAAAAATCGAATGTGCGTTTAACGTTGTACCCGGAAAGGCGAATGATTGCCGGGAGCGTGGGTTGATCCGCGTCTGCGGCGTAGCGGTTGACGATGGTTTTGATGTCGGTTTCCGGCAGGGGGCGAAAGCGGATCATTTGGCATCGCGATTTGATCGTGGGTAAAATTTTGTAAATGTTTGACGTCGCCAAAATCAGCATCAAATTTTGGGGCGGCTCTTCCAGCAATTTTAGCAAGGCGTTTGCCGCCTCCACCCGCATTTGATCCGCTTCGGCAATGATGAAGATTTTTTTTCGTCCCTCGTACAGCCGGAAGCTCGCTTCTTTTTTTAATTCGCGAATGGTATCGATGCCGATGAAAGTGTTTTTCCCGGGAAAAGTGGCCCGGCGATAGGGATTTTGCGCTTTTTCGTTCAATACCGCCTGAAGCTCATCCGGTTTCAGGTTTGATTTCGCGGGCGTTGGAAAAATAAATTTCAGATCGGGATGCTGAAGATGCGCGATTTTCAGATATTGCGGGGATGTTTGATTGATGTTTCCTGCGGCGTCAGCTGTGTTGAGCAATTGGGCAATGGCAATGGCAAAAGCGTCCTTGCCGCAGCCTTCCGGCCCGTGAAATAAAAATGCGTGCGGCAGCCGGTCGCTGCGATATGAATTCAGGATTTGTTCCTGAATTTGCGGATGCCCGATGTTTTCGTCAAACGGATTCATAGA
>CAYVDX010000009.1:0-3158 GCA_964450485.1 uncultured Calditrichaceae bacterium | reverse complement strand
GATTAGTAGCGGGGCGGGATATTGGGTATTGAAAATTGAAGATTGAAAATTGAACAAAAGCCCATTCCCTATTGTTTCGGTTCCGTCGAAACAACCAGTCGCTGCACTTTGCTGTTGCGGGCGATGTCCATCACCTGCACCACCAGCCCGTGATGCACATTCTTATCCGCGCTGATGATCAGGCTTTTTTCGCTGAGATTTTCCATCAACGCCCGGAGCTTTTTCGGCAATTGCGCAAGCGTCACTTCTTCATCTCGAAGATAGAGCTTGCTGTCCGGCGAAATATACAACACCGCTTTTTCAACCCGCTGCGATTGCGCGCTTTGAGCCTTGGGAAGCTCCAGTTTAATGCCCGGCTGCTCCAAAAAGGTCGAGGAAATCGTAAAAAAGATGATCAAAATAAACAGCACGTCGATCAACGGCGTGATGTTGAGAATGGCTTTTTTTTGTTTTTCGTCTAACAGCTTCATGGCTTTTCCTTATGACCGCAAATTGAGTTCCAATGGCTCGCTTTCAGGGGAGTTTATTCGGATAATTTTATTCAATAGTTGCAGCGTATATTTCTCAATGTCGAGAATCAAGCTGTCTGAGCGGGCGTTGATATAATTATAGGCGATCAGCGTAGGAATGCCGATAAACAATCCCACCGCCGTGGTAATCAACGCTTCGGAAATGCCGCCGGAAAGCGCCTTTGCCTGACCGACGCCCATTTCTTCAATGACGTTGAATACATTGATCATACCCAAAACCGTGCCCAACAAACCCAACAGCGGCGCAATGCCGGCGATGGTTTCCAATACCCCAAGCCCGCGTTTTAACGAACGCACCTGCTGCCGGCCTTCATCTTCGATGGTTAATCGCAACTCATCCGAGGGCAGATCGCGGTTATCAATGCAGGCGACCAAAATTTGCGGCATGGGCCCGTCAAATTTTTGGCAAACGGATTTCGCCAGCGTAAAATCCGCCGGACCGTTCACCTGTTCCGAGACAGCGATAACTTCCGGGATCAGCACTTTTTTTCGTCGCAAATTCCATAGCCGTTCCAGCAGTACTGCCAGCGCAAAAATAGAACATAGCGCCAGCGGATACATCATTATTCCACCTTTTTGAAAGAATTCTATCATATCCTCGTTCCGTTTTAGTTTGAAGCGCGTCGTTTCAGAAACAGTTCTTTTAGATTCGGATAAATCACCCGCACGCGCAGTTCCAGGTATTCATCGGGGAAGTCCGACGGCAATGCTTTCCAGGGCGTGGAGCTCAAAAATGCATTTATTGTGCTTTCTTTTAGGGTGGGATGTCCTTCGCTTTGCAGCAGTTTGTGCGCTACTAATTTTCCGCTGCGATCGACTTTGATCCAGACCTCTGTGTAGCCTTCAATAAGCCCCATGCTATAGGCGCGCGGCACATACAAGTGCCGGTAAAACGCCTCTTTTAACGCCAGCACCCAGGGCGCCCATTTCCATTCATAAGTACTCAAAGCCACATCGCCGACCAAATCACCTTTGAATTCTTCTAATAATGGCGGAGATTTTTGCGTCTGAGATGTTTTTTTGAGCGGGTCCTCGGTTTCCGTCGGCGCTTTTTCGGAGAGCAGGCGCTTGGTAAATTCCCGGTTTTGCAAATACGCAAACCGTCCGGCGGTTTCCTCTAAATTTAACCCGGCGTCCTCCTCCGTCGGCGTCTCTTCGTTTTCTGCTTTGATATCCTTGATGGTCGGATCCGGGTCTTCAACCGGCGGCAGCAGGGCGGTTTCCCGCAGATCCGTTTTTTGCGGCGCGGCGGAAACGGAGGCATTGGCCGCTAAAATGGATGCGTCTTTCGGCTTTTGGTTATTCGCATTGGGATTTTCTTCCACTAAAAAATATTTCTCCGGCAACGGTTGCTGTTTTTCTTCTTCTTTGGATTCCGCTTCGGCGGGCGTTTCTTCCGGGGCCGGTTCGGGAGCCTGTTGCGCGGCCGGTTGGTCAAATTCCAGCACCAACGGCGGCGGTTCCGCATCAACCGGCAGCGGCGGTTTCAAAAATGCCAATACTTGCGGAATAAATAAAATCCATAAGATTACCGCGTGCAACAGCAGAGATAAAACCACGGCAATAATATAAGGCTTACGGCTATTATTTTTCATGCACGTGCTTTCAAAAAATCAACCACACATTCATACGACCGACACACCGTTTCAGTTCGTGAGTCACGAACTGAAACGCTCAAATAGCTAAATTTATGTGTTCCGCATTCCATATCAAAATGAATTTCCCACAACTTCGCTTTGCGCGAATAAAATTAGACGGCGATTGTTTCTGATTTATTGCTAATTTTTTTCAAAAAGTCTGTAAAATAGCGAACATTATCAAAAATTCAGGCGTAAAAATGTTTTATCGCCAAAAGCAATGATCATCAGGAATTTTTTTTCGATGCGCCATCGACAATTTTGTCGAAACCGGGCCTCGAGTTGCGACAATTATCAAAAAAACGGGGCAAAACAGGTGATTTTGAGCGCAAAATTTTTTGGCATAAAAATCGCGGTTGTCAACCCAAATATTGTTAAATCTTTTTTTGAGTGGTCTTTTGAGGATGGAACGATGAAGCCGTTGATCCACATTTTAATCACACTACTAACGCTTTCTTTTGGCTGCCTGCTTTTTGCCCAAACCGGCGCCCAAAAAACCTTAAAACATACCATCAGCGGGTTTGTGGAGGACGCCACTTCCGGTGAAAAACTGATCGGCGCAAATGTGTACGACCCGAATCGGCTGGAAGGCACAACGACCAATGTTTATGGATTTTTCAGCCTGACATTGCCGTCGGATTCCGCGACCATTGCCGTGGCGTACATCGGCTATCAAACCGCGTTTTTCCGGTTGGAATTGGACAAGGATATCCGGCTGAACGTGAGCCTGACGCCCACCGGCGTTTTGGGCGATACCGTGGAAGTGGTCGCCGAAGCCGTTGACCTGATCGAAGAGCAGACCCTGATGAGCAAAATCGATGTGCCCATTGCCCAAATCCGGTCGCTGCCGGCCCTGCTTGGCGAAACCGACGTGCTGAAAAGCTTGCAACTGCTCCCCGGCGTGCAATCCGGAAACGAGGGCGCCAGCGGCATTTACGTGCGCGGCGGCGGTCCGGATCAAAACCTCATTTTGCTTGACGGCGCGCCGGTT